>CAZFZD010000008.1:0-20052 GCA_964522895.1 Candidatus Woesearchaeota archaeon
TCATTATTGACAAGCGCCGATAGTTCAATGGCTAGAATCTTGGCCTTCCAAGCCAATGATCCGGGTTCGAATCCCGGTCGGCGCAGTGATTTCGGTTTCATAACTGAGAAGATGTAAAACCGAAAGTTATATAAAGGAATGAAATTTGAGATTTCAAAATGGCAAAAAAATTTTTCTATGTAGATAGGGCTATGGTTTTAAAAACTGTAGTGAGTTCTATCTTAACGCATAGGAAAATTTAAAATGCCCTGGTAGTGTAGCTCGGTCTATCATGCAGCCCTGTCGAGGCTGCGACCCGGGTTCAAATCCCGGCCAGGGCGTTTCAATGGTGGACCGGTAGCTCAGCCTGGCTAGAGCATCTGAACAAGCAGTATAAGCTGTTTGTTGGTGACACTTTTAACACTGATGAAGACATCAGGGGGTCGCGGGTTCGAATCCCGTCCGGTCCAGAATAATCAAAGGATCAAAAAAAATGGCAGAAGAACTAAACTTAGCAAAACACATCTTTGTGCCTAAGCACACCAAATTGTCTGATGAAGACAAACAAAAAATCCTTGAACAATATAATATTTCTTTAGCGCAGTTACCAAAGATATTGAAGACTGACCCAGCTATCAAGGAGCTTGATGTTAAGGAGCATGACGTCATAAAGATTGAGAGAAAAAGCAAGACAACTGGAAAGACAGTTTTTCACAGGGTGGTAATAAATGCCTGAGGACAAGAACCTATTAATCAAGAAATATTTTGAAAAGCATTCTTTTATTGAGTCAAGCATGCGTTCATTTAACAATTTTGTTGAAAAGGAAATGCCTAAGATTATCAAAGAAGTAGGAGATATAATCCCTACAATAATCCCGCCAGATGTGCAGGATTTCAGAATCAAATTCGGTAAGGTAAGGATTGAAAAGCCTAGCATTGTTGAAGCAGACGGATCCCACAGGCCAATTTATCCTGTAGAGGCAAGATTAAGGCAATTGACTTATTCTGCACCAATCTTCTTAGAAGTTTCTGTACATATTGACGGTGTGCAAAGGGAATCATTTGAAACTCCTATAGGTAAGATGCCTGTTATGCTCAAGTCCAATCTTTGCCATCTTAATAATATGAACAGAGACGAGTTGATAAAACATTCAGAAGACCCAGAAGATCCCGGCGGATATTTCTTATTGAACGGCAATGAAAGAGTATTAATAACAGTTGAAGACCTTTTGCCTAACAAGCTTTTTGTACAGCATAATGCAGTGGGCCCAAGCAAATATACAGCAAAACTATTCTCGCACAAGAACTCTTACAGCATACCTCACCAGATTGAGCAGATGAAAGATGGTGTTCTTTATCTTACTTTTACAAGGTTTAAGAGAGTCCCTCTTATGGCAGTCATCAAGGCACTGGGCCTTGTCAAGGATCAGGACATAATGCAGATGATATGTGATGACAAGCCATATGATGACATTTACATTAACTTATATGATTCCATGGATCTCAAAACATCCGAAGATGCATTGAATTATCTTGCAACCAAGGGAAATATCACTGCACAGCCTAATGAGAACAAGGCAGAAAAGGTTCTGGACCAGCTTGACCAATTCTTATTGCCGCATGTCGGAATGACTTCAAGGGAAAGAGCGCTTAAGGCCTATAATCTTTGTAAAATCATAAAACGTTTCCTTCTTGTTGCAAAAGACGGCAAGGTTCCGGAAGACAAGGACCATTATAAGAACAAGAAGCTTAAGCTTAGCGGCGACTTAATGGCTGACTTGCTTAGGGTTAACATGAAAGTCCTTGTTAATGACATAATGTATAATTTCCAGAGGCTTGTCAAGAGAGGCAAGTTCCAGTCAGTGAAAATCATAATAAGGGACAAGCTATTGACTTCAAGATTGAAGAGTGCAATGGCAACAGGTTCCTGGGTAGGCGGAAGAAAAGGTATAAGCCAGAACATTGACAGAGTAAATTTCATATCAACATTATCACACCTGACAAGAGTAGTTTCCTTGCTTTCTGCAACGCAGGAAAATTTTGAAGCAAGAGAATTACATTGCACACATTGGGGAAGATTATGCCCCATAGAAACTCCGGAAGGTACGCCTATAGGACTGAGAAAAAACTTGTCCATGCTTTGCGAGATTGCGCAAGAGGAAGTGAATGAGGAAAAGGTCAGGAAACAGCTGGAATCGTTCGGATTAAAAAAACCAGGAGCACAATAAGATGGTAGATGTATATTTAGATGAAAAATTCGTAGGAATGGTCAATAATCCTAAAGACTTCGTAAAACTTGTCAAGGAAGAGAGAAGGAACGGCAAATTGCCTAAAACTCTTAACATAGGCTATAACACAGAATTTGGTGAAGTGGCAATAAATGTAGGCAAGGGCAGAGCAAGAAGGCCCTTGGTTGTTGTTGACAATGGAGTTCCAAGGCTTACAGATGAACATCTTATCAAATTAAAAGACGGAGTGATTGACTGGAATTATCTTGTTGAGGAAGCAATAATTGAATATCTTGATCCTAATGAAGAGGAAGATGCTTATGTCGCATTAAGGCGCAAGGATGTAACCAAGGAGCACACACATCTTGAGATAAGCATGATATCTATCTTAGGCGTAATAACCTCTTTGGTCCCTTATGCAAACTTTGGACAGTCTTCCAGGCTGAACAGGGGTTCCAAGACGCAAAAGCAGGGATTGGGATTATATGTTTCAAATTTTTCCATGAGAATAGACACTGATGTTAGTGTTATGTATTATCCCCAAAAACCGATTGTAAGATCATTTATGCACGATGTAATTGGCTATGACAAGCATCCTTCAGGACAAAATGTAACAATAGCCTTGATGAGCTATGGCGGATTCAATATGCAGGATGCATTGATAGTCAACAAGGGTTCTATTGACAGGGGAATGGCGCGTACAACTTATTTTAGGCCTTATGTTGTTGAAGAGCTAAGATATCAGGGCGGACTGGTGGATGAGATAGGATTGCCTGATAAGGATGTCAAGGCTTACAGGACAGAAGAAGATTATAGGTATCTTGAGGATGACGGCATTGTTTATCCTGAAGCAAAGCTTAATGAGGATGATGTTGTCATTGGCAAGACTTCGCCTCCAAGATTCTTGGGAGAGCTTGAAGAGTTCAGTATCGCAGCAAATCT
Organism: Candidatus Woesearchaeota archaeon; assembly: GCA_964522895.1. Classification (GTDB taxonomy): domain Archaea; phylum Nanobdellota; class Nanobdellia; order SCGC-AAA011-G17; family GW2011-AR17; genus JAHIMK01. The sequence goes on from CAZFZD010000008.1 coordinate 3,150, forward strand.
CAGAAGGGAAAGTTCTCTTACAGTAAGGCACGGTGAAAAAGGCATAGTAGATTTTGTTGTCGTGACTGAAAACGGAGAAGGAAACAAGCTTGTACAAGTAAGGCTAAGGGATTTGAGAATACCTGAGATAGGAGATAAGTTCGCATCCAGGCACGGACAGAAAGGCGTAATAGGATATATTACGCCGCACGCAGACATGCCCTTCACTGCTTCAGGGATTATTCCTGATTTAATATTTTCACCGCACAGTATTCCATCCAGAATGACTGTTTCACATCTTATTGAAATAATCGGCGGAAAAGTAGGCGCATTGGCAGGAAGGCCAATTGATGCAAGCACTTTCAATGCCGAGTCTGAAGCTGACTTGAGAAAAATGCTCCTTGAACTTGGTTTTAGGGAGAATGGAACAGAGAAGATGTATAATGGAATGACTGGCGAAGAGCTAGAGGCCAACATTTTTGTAGGCAACATGTATTACATGAAACTTAAGCATATGGTAGCCAACAAGCTTCACGCAAGAGCTTCCGGAAGGATTCAGCTTTTGACAAGGCAGCCAATTGAAGGTAGGAGCAAAGGCGGCGGCCTAAGGCTTGGAGAGATGGAGAAGGATTGTTTTGTAGCTCACGGAGCATCATTACTATTGAAAGAAAGGTTTGATTCAGACAGGACAACAATCCATATCTGTGAAGAATGCGGAATGCTGGCAGTTCACGATTCAATGAGAAACAAATCTTATTGCACCAAGTGCGGTGCAAATGTTGAAGTTACTGCTGTGGAATTGAGTTATGCCTTTAAGCTATTGTTGGATGAACTCAAGTCCTTGGGAGTATATCCTAAACTTCACCTGAAGAGTAAATATTGAGGTTAAAAAATGGTAAAGCATACATACAAAAAGATTGACAAGATAACATTTAGCTTGCTGTCTCCAAGACTGATCAAGAAAATGTCTGCTGCAAAAGTAGTCACTCCCGAACTTTATGACAGGGAAGGCTATCCAGTAGACGGAGGCCTCATGGACATAAGGCTTGGAGTCATAGATCCCGGCCTCAGGTGTAAGACTTGTTCAGGGAAATTGAAGGAGTGCTTGGGCCATTTTGGATACATTGAGTTTGCAAGGCCTGTAATCCATATCCACTATGTAAAGACAATATTAAAATTCTTACAAACTACCTGTTATGATTGCGGCAGGCTGATGCTTTCTGCTGAAGAGATGGAAAAATATAGGACAAAGATGAAGGAAGCACTAGAACAGCACGATGGTGCAATGTTCAGGAAGCTTGCAAAGCTAGTAAGGCTTGCTTCAAGAAATATCAAAAAGTGTCCCCATTGTAAGACAAAACAATTGAGCATTAAAATAGAGAAGCCAACCAATTTTATGGAAGACAATAAAAGGCTGAGTCCGATAGAAGTAAAGGCAAGATTGGAAAAGGTTCCTGATGAGGATGTTTTCCTGTTAGGGCTCACTCCTGAGAATGCAAGACCTGAATGGTCAATATTGACAGTGCTTGCAATTCCCCCGGTAACGATGAGGCCAAGCATTACATTGGAATCAGGTGAAAGGGCAGAAGATGATCTTACACACAAGCTGGGAGACATTGTAAGGATTAACCAGCGTCTGTTTGAAAATATCAATGCAGGAGCTCCAGAGATTATTGTCGAAGACCTTTGGGACCTATTGCAATACCATGTTACTACTTATTTTGATAATTCAGTACCGCAGATTCCTCCGGCAAGGCATAGGAGCGGCCAGCCTTTGAGAACCTTGAGTGAAAGGATTAAAAGCAAGGAAGGGAGATTCAGGCATAATCTTGCAGGTAAGAGGGTAAATTTTGCAGCGCGTACAGTAATTTCCCCTGATCCCAAGATAGGGCTTAATGAAGTGGGAGTTCCAAAACAGGTTGTGATGCAAATAACATTGCCTGAAGTTGTGACCGAATGGAACCTTGAATGGTTGAAAAAATTTATTCAGAATGGCCCTAAGATTTATCCTGGTGCAAATTATCTTATTAAGGACGGCAAGAAGAAAAGGATAAGCCCAGAGACCCAGGAACAACTCATAACAGAGCTTGAACCAGGACAGATTGTCGAAAGGCATATTGTCGACGGTGACGTAGCATTGTTCAACAGGCAGCCTTCATTGCACAGGATGTCCATCATGTGCCATAAGATTAGGGTGCTTCCGGGAAAGTCTTTCAGGCTAAACCCAGCAGTTTGTAATCCTTATAATGCTGATTTTGATGGTGATGAGATGAACCTGCATGTTCCGCAGACACAAGAGGCCATTGCTGAAGCTGAAATCCTGATGGAAGTCCAGACACAGGTAATGAGCCCTAAAAACGGATTGAATGTAATCGGAACGATTGAAGATGCAGTAACTGGCAATTATCTCCTTACTAAGGATATGGAATTGAGCAAGCCAGAGGCTGTTGAACTATTATTGAGCATTGGTGTTGATGATACTACAAAAATGAAACATTTCAAGAGCAAGGTTACTGGAAAAGAGATATTCAGTGCAGTCCTTCCGAATGATTTTGATTTTGTAGGTTTTTGCAAGACTTGCAAAAAACATAAGGTTTGTCAGGGCAAGAAATGCGAATTTGGTTCCTTTGTGCACATTAAGAATGGAAAGATGGTGTCAGGAGTGATTGATACCAATACGATTGGTGAGGGAAATGGTACATTGTTGAGAGATATTCACAGAATATATGATGAGATAACTACAGTAGATATCTTTGGAAAGATTTTCAGGCTGGGTATTGCAGTGCTTTCAAAACGCGGATTCACTGTAAAAACTGCAGATGCTGACATGCCTGAGGATGTACAGAAGAAAGTAAAGTCAATACTTGAGCTTGCGCTTGCAGATGTAGAAAAGTATATCGCTGAATTCCATGCAGGCAAACTGAAGCCCTTCTCAACAAAAACTGTTGAAGAAACTTTGGAACTCATAATCCTTCAAAGGCTTAACGAAGCAAGAAATGAGATGGGTAACTTGATAGGGAAGACTTCAAGCCCTGATAACAGTACTCTTGTAATGGCACAGTCTGGTGCAAAAGGAAGCTTGCTTAACCTGGCACAGACCGCTGCATTAGTAGGGCAGCAGGCTTTAAGAGGTAAAAGGATTGAGAACGGTTATAAGGGCAGGACACTATCACTTTTCAAGCAGAATGACCTTTCACCTGTGGCAAGAGGTTTTGTAAGGCACAGTTACAAGAAAGGGCTTAATCCTGTTGAATTCTTTTTCCACGCAATGACTGGAAGGGATTCTTTAATGGACACTGCGCTGAGGACGCCCAAGTCCGGTTATCTTTACAGAAGGCTTGCAAATGCAATGCAGGATCTTAAGATAGAGTATGATTTTACTGTAAGGGATGCAAACCAATCCATTGTACAGTTCAATTATGGTGATGATTGCCTGGATGTCACAAAAAGCGATGGCGGCACAATAGATATCAAGAAGATTGTTAGCGAGGTAGTTGGTAAGAATGATTGATAATAACTTGGTAAAGGAATATAAGGACAAGATACCGGAACCCTTGATGGTAGAATTCAAGAAACATGCTACTGATTTCAAGCTTACTAAGAAACAGCAGAAAGAAGTTTTGGATAAGATTTTTGAAAGGTACATGACTTCTAAGATCCATCCTGGAGAAGCCATTGGCGTAATCACTGCTGAATCATTCGGAGAGCCAAGTACCCAGATGACATTGCGTACGTTCCACCTGGCAGGTGTTGCAGAAGCTAACGTCACATTAGGTTTGCCCAGGCTGATTGAAATATTTGATGCAAGAAAAGGGATTAAGACTCCGATGATGGAGATTCATCTCAAGAAACAGCCTAAAGATGAAAAAGAGCTCGAAAGGCTGATTGCATTGATAAAGGAAATCAAACTTTCAGATCTGATATTAGAAATATCAGTAAACATAATGCACATGCATATTGAAGTAAAGCTTAACAAGACAAGGCTTAGGAATTTTCAAATCAAGGAAGAGGATGTGCTTGGTGCCATAAAGGTTGCAATGAAGAACATTGAAGCCAGCCCTAAGGAAGGCATTCTTGTATTGAAGCCCAAATTGAAGGAAAATACCTTGCCTAATGTCTATGCTTTGAAAGAGAAAGTGAAAGATGTCCATGTGAAAGGCATTGAAGGCATAAGCCAGGTATTGCCTGTAAAAAGGGGCAATGAACTGGTTCTGATGGCAGCCGGCAGCAGCTTGAAGAAAGTATTGCAGATTGATGCTGTTGATGAAAGTACTACCAAGTCAAATGACATCTTTGAAATGCGAAAGGTTTTTGGAATAGAAGCCGCAAGGCAGACAATCATTGATGAAGCTTCCAAGGTTTTGAATGACCAGGGCCTTGAAATTGATGCAAGGCACATAATGTTCATTGCAGACCTTATGACCACTACAGGCAGCATAAAAGGTGTAACAAGAAGCGGAATAACAGGCGAGAAAGAAAGCGTCCTTGCAAGGGCATCGTTCGAAACGCCAATTGTCCATATAATTAATGCTAGCCTTTCAGGCGAAGTGGATTATCTTAATTCAGTTGTGGAAAACATCCTGATTAACCAGCCAGTACCCTTGGGTACAGGGTTGCCGGGTTTAGTAACTAGCATGAAGAAAGAAGGGGGCAAGAAGAAAAAATGAGCGATGAATTAAATAAGGCAATCAAGGAAAAAGAATTGACAATCGGAACTGAAAGGACATTAAAGAACCTAAAGCTTGGAAAAGTCAATACGGTTTTTCTTGCTTCAAATTGCAAGCCTGAAGTGAAAGAGCAAGTTGAATATTATGCTGAAATATCTGGCACTAAAGTTGTCCAGTTAGAGCTTCCAGACAAGGAATTGGGTTTACTCTGTAAAAAACCTTTTAAGGTTTCTGTAGTAAGTTATTAAAAAAGATGGTAAGTTATGACATGCAGACCATTGGTCTGATAAATCTGTTTGAAAAGATAACAAGAGCGAGTCTTAAAGATTGTTTTACAATAGATTCTACGCTGGTTTTTGTAGTAAATCCTGGACAGATGGGCAAGGCCATCGGAAAGGGCGGCGCAAACATAAAAAGATTGAAATACAAGATGAATCGCCCGCTTAAGATAATAGAGTTCGATCAAGATCCTGCCAAGTTTGCTGCGAACTTAATTTATCCATTAAAAGCCGCAGAGATAACTCAAGATGATGACAAGATAATTATCAAGGCAAACAATATGTTTGAAAAAGGAAAGATATTCGGCAGGGACAAGACAAACCTTAAAAAGATGCAGGAAATAATGAATAAATATTTCCCTGTTAAACTTGAGGTTGAATGAAATGGATGATATCTTAAAATTTGCATTGCAGAATGCAGTAAAATATGATGGCAAGGCAAGCCAAGGCGCAGTCATTGGAAAATTACTTTCTGAAAATCCTGAATTAAAAAAAAGCATGAAGAGTGTTGCCAAGCAAGTATCTCAAGTTATAAAAGAAGTCAATTCAATGAAGCCTGAGGAACAGCTTAAGAAATTAAAGTGTATTGCTCCTGAGCTATTGGAAAAGAAACAAGGCAAGAGAGAAAATACTCTCCCCGAGCTTGAAAATGTAAAAGATAAGGTCATAATGAGGCTTGCACCATATCCCAGCGGGCCATTGCATATAGGCAATACCAAGACTTATGTCACTAATGATTATTATGTGAAGAAATATGGAGGAAAGTTATATTTGGTTATGGATGATACCATCGGCTCTTCTGAGAAGAATATCAGCGAGGAAGCCTATTCTTTGATTCCTGAAGGGCTTGAATGGCTTAATGTACAATTTGAAAGAGAGCTTATCTATAAATCTGACAGGCTTGAGACTTATTACAAATATGCAGAAGAGCTGATAAAGAAAGAGAAAGCTTATGTCTGTTTCTGCGATTCTGAAACATTGCGTGAAAATAGGGCAAAGGGCAATATCTGCGCTTGCAGGAGAGCGCCTGTGGAAAAAGTCTTGGATGACTGGAAAAAGATGTTCAATGAATTTAAAGAAGGCGAGGCCGCATTACGTATCAGGACAAGCATGGAGCATCCGAACCCCGCTTTCAGGGACAGGATTCTTTTTAGAATCTGTGAAAGGAAGCACCCGAGAGTAGGCAACAAGTACAGGATTTGGCCATTACTTGAGTTCTCGTGGGCAATTGACGATTATCTTTTAGGCGTAACACATATCTTAAGAGGCAAGGATCTCATGATAGAGAGTGAGATGGAGAAATATATATGGGACATTTTTGGCTGGAAACATCCTGAAATAATCCATACTGCACTGGTGCAGCTTGAAGGCGTGAAGATATCAAAATCAAAATCAAAGAAAGAGGTGCTTGAAGGGATTTATGCCGGATGGGATGATCCGCGGACATGGAGCTTACAATCACTTAAAAGGCGCGGAATATTGCCAGAAGCTGTAAGGAGTTTTTCATTAAGCTTTGGCGTGAACCAAAATGAAGTCACTGTCCCTATCGAAACGCTTTATTCAGAGAACAGGAAACTCATTGATCCAAAGGCAAAACGTTTCTTCTTTGTAGAAAATCCAAGAAAAATAAAGATTAAGAACGCTCCTGAAAGGGAAGTTGAACTGAACTTGCATCCTGACTTGCATAAAGGGGGAAGGTATTTCAAGACAGGTTCTGAATTTTATGTTTCAATGAATGAAAATCTCAACGGAATCATTCGTTTCATACATCTTTTCAATTTTAAGGAAAAGGAATTCGTTTCAGAGCCTTATGATTCTGGCTTGAAAGCGCGCATGATACATTGGCTACCAGCTGATGATAAGAACATACATGCTGAAGTCTTGATGCCTGACGGTTCTGTTAAAGAAGGTTTGGTAGAAAAGAGCCTTGAGCACCTTAAAGAGGGAGAGATAATCCAGTTTGAAAGGTTTGGCTTTTGCAGGCTGGACAAGAAAGGGAAAAGAAAGTATAAATTCTGGTTCGCCCATAAGTAAATTTTCAGAAATCAAAATCATAGATTAAATTCATTGATTTGACCAACAAATCGTTCAAAAATCTCAAAAATTGAACGTTTTAATCGTAACATTTATAAATAAACAACTATTTATTATTTTATGAATCTTGAGACGCTAAATAACTGGAATCCATGGTGGGCAGAAAAAGAAGTGCCGCAAGCTCTAAAAGGAGTACCAAGAAGCATAAACCCCCTAATTTTCAAGACCCTTTCTGAACGAGAAATAATAGCTCTTACAGGTATAAGGAGAAGTGGCAAATCAACGATAATGTATCAGATGATAGATTCTCTTCTAAAAAAATATGATCCAGAACAAATATTATATGTGAATCTGGATGATGAAATCTTAAAGAAAGAGACAGTAGAATCCATATACTCCTTTTATCGCGAACAAAAGAATCCTGATGGATTTGCGTTTATCTTTTTGGATGAGATACAGAATATAGAAAAATGGGAAAGATTCGTAAAAAAATACTATGACTTGCATGAAAATGTTAAGTTCATAATCTCGGGTTCTTCAGCTAACTTGCTAAAAGGTGAATTTTCTACCTTGCTTACTGGCCGAAACTTTACTTTTACAATCTATCCATTATCCTTTAAGGGTTATCTAAGATTTACAGGAATAAATCATAAACAACTAACTACCACGGCAAAAAACAGGATATTGCATGAGCTGAATAATTATCTTGAATTGGGTGGTTTTCCAGAAGTATATTTCAAGCCGGAAGAGCTCAAAGGCATTTTGCTTAAACAATATTTTGATGATATCATTTACAAGGATGTTGTTAAAAGGCATAATATCAATGCAAAAAAGATTACAGAGCTGGCAATATATCTTTTTACTAACATAGCAAACCCCTATACCATAAGAAAAATAAGGAATTTCACCGGACTGTCTATAGATAGTATTAAAGATTATATCTCATATCTGGAGAATGCTTATTTAATACAACCTATTAATCATTTCTCATATTCATTGAAAGAAACATCGCAACTTCCAAAGAAAAGCTATTGTATTGACTGTGGCCTACGTAATATAGTGGGGTTCCGTTTTTCGAGCGATGCTGGAAGGCTTGCAGAGAACTGTGTTAGGTCAGAGTTACTGCGCCAGAATAAACTTGTCTATTACTGGAAAGGCAAGGGAGAAGTTGATTTTATTATCAAAGCAAAATCTAATACTTTGACAGCTCTTAATGTAACCTATTCAGATAATATTGAAGAAAGAGAAATAAATGCTTTGCTTGAATTCAAAAAAGACCATCCTAAAGTGAAGGAATTGATATTGCTGACCAAAGATCTTGAAAAAAAAGAGAAAGGTATAATTTTTATGCCATTGTGGAAATGGCTATTAAGGGATATTTAGCTGGACTAAGTGAAGCATACCAAGCGCAGCAAAGATATTTAACCCAAAACAGAATAAAAATAAGATATACTGTTTGGAAAAGAAAGTATAAATTTTGGTTCGCCCATAAGTAAATTTAATAAGTTCTTAAATCAACTTAATATCATGCCTAAAGAAAATATCCTTATATTTTGCGCACATTCAGATGATGAAGCTGTTGGAATGGGCGGTACAATTGCAAAATATCATTCTGAAGCAAAGAAGGTAATAAAGATAGTTTTTTCTTATGGTGAAAGCAGCCATCCGCATTTTCAGGAAGCTGTAATGATTACTAAAAGGATTGAAGAGACGGAAAAGGCCAGCAAATACATAGGGATAGAGAAGACAATCTTTTTAGGCCTTAGGGATACAAAAGTAAGAAGTGATGTTGAAACTTCTAATGCTATGAAAACAATAAGGGAAATAATAAAGAAATACAAGCCATTAAAGATATATCTTCCATCTTCTATAGATCCTCATCCAGATCACCAGGCTGTGAACAAGACAGTATTGAGGGCAGTTGACAGTTTCACCAAGGAGTACCCAGTTTATGAATATGAAGTTTGGAACATAATAAAAAAGAATGCTCCAATAAAATTTATAGACATTACTAAATATTATAAGAAAAAGTTAAAGTATATGAAATATTTTGCAAGCCAATGGCAGTATATGTATCTGTTGTGGTTGCCAGTTTATTTTAGGTCAAGACAATATGGGAGAAAACATGGCTGTAAGTTAGCTGAAAAGTTTTACAAGATAAGATGAGAGTATTATTTGTCGTAACAGGAGTAGGATTAGGTGATTCTACCAGAGTGGATGCTATCATTGACAATTTCAAAAAGAAATATCCAGAAATGAAAGTGCTTATTGCCGGTTATGACAAGTCTTATAATTATTTCAAGAATAAATATCCTACAATAAAGATTACGGGCTATAAGATTCCAGGTGAAAAGATGAAGTTCCATGTCTTCTCTTTTATCTTCAAGAATTATCTGTTACCAATACATTGGTTCTTTACTGCGTTAAAAATAAGGCTCCGAGTAAAAAAATTCAAGCCAGACATAATCATATCTGATTTCGAACCTACGGGCATCGCATTGGGGAAAGTCCTAAAAAAGAAATCCGTGGTTATTTTTGGATTAGATCCCAAGCTTTATGGGAAATACAAGAAACAGAATAAAGTTACTGCAATAATGAAAATGCAGGCAACTTATTTTCAGAAGCTCTATGACCGCGCTGATTTTGTCATAATACCCACTTTTATCAAGCATAACAAGAAATCGCTGATGTATCATTATGTTGATCCGATAGTAAGGACTTGGCCCGAAGAACTTCCCAGCAAAGAAAAGCTGATGCAGGAGCTTGGCCTCAAAAGAAAGCCAATACTTGTAATGCTCGGCGGTTCTGATTTTGGATTAGCCCTTGCAAAGAATCTTGCAAAAGTCACTTCAAGTTTCAACCAATATTTCATTTTCTTCGGTTCAAATGTTGATTTGCCTGAAACCAAGAATCTAAAGCATTTCAAGTTCAATAAAGATTATCTGAAATATTTGAAGGTTGCCAAAGGCGTAATAACTTTGGGCGGACAAAAGACCTTGTCTGAAGCTGTTGTCTACAAGAAACCATTGTTGATTTATCCAATCCAGCAGCATGTTGAGCAGCAGCTTAATGCATATTCCTTGAAAGAGGTTGCGATGATTGGCAACAATCTCAATCCTGAATCCCTTAAGAAAAAAGTTGAAGAGTTCATAAAAAGCATGCCTGAACTTAAGCAAAAGATAAGCAAATTAAAATTCAAGAATGATGGCGCAGACCAAGTGTTATGGTTCATTGAAGGCCTTTTGAAATAATCAATACCATGTGGCTTCTATGCTGTCTATTCTCCAGACAGGGTTGATATCAGTATTTTCCAGATTCTCTGTCCTTTTAGTACTCTTGTATTCCAGAAGGCCTTGCCAAGCTATCATCACTGGATTGTCGCCGCAGTATTTTATCGGTACCGGGTAGAACTTTGCGCCACGGTCATTACACATCTGTTCAAGCATCTCGCAGAAGCGCTTGTTTGCAGCCACTCCCCCAATAAGAATACATTCTTTCTTGTTACAGTGTGCAAGAGCCCTTTCAGTGACTTCTGTAAGCATTGCGAAACATGTTTCCTGCAATGAAAAGCAAAGGTCGGGCTTGTTGATGCCTTTGTTGTACAATTGTTCAGCTTTTGTTATTATGCCTGCAAAATCCACATCCATGCCTTTTACTACATAAGGGAGCTCAATCAATTTGCCGTCCCTTGCCAGTTCTTCTATCTTTGGGCCTGCTGGAAATCCAAGCCCTATAATCCTTCCGAACTTGTCAAGCGCGTTGCCTAAAGCAATGCTTAAGGCTTCTCCAAAAACCCTGTATCTTTTTCCTTCATGCGCAATGATTTGCGTGTTAGCGCCTGAAACAAAAACAAAGACAGGATCTTTTGTCCCTGTCAACAACCTTCCAATCTCCAGGTGGGCGCAGATATGGTTTACGCCTATCAAAGGTATATTGTTATCTTCTGCCATTTTGACAGCAAAATCCCTTCCTACAACCAAGGCAGGAGGCAAACCAGGTCCTTTTGAGAATGAAATTAATTCTATATCCTTAATATCTAATCCAGCTTCATCTAATGCCTGTTCCAATAGTTTGTCCTTGTATTTAAGATGGTGCTTCTGCACTTCCATCGGCACCATGCCGCCTTTATCAGTGGTAAAAGTATGCGAGGCTGAGCTGAGGTTTTTTTCATCATCCATGATGGCAACCCCAAAAGTGTGCGCTGTACATTCGATACCTAGGCATTTCATAAAAAATCCAGTAGAATAAGCATTTATAACATTATTGTTTCCAAATGTTTTCCATGTACCAGTCCACGACTTCCGGAAGGCCCTGTTTCACAGACTTGTGCTTATAGGTAAAGCCTTTTTTCTTTAACCTTGAATTGTCCAACACATGATCGTAAGCTCCGTGCTCTGCGACTGCTTTAGGCAAGCTGGGCATGCTGTTGACAAAACTTTCTAGCGTCTCTGCAACGCCTGCAACTTTTTTTAACAATGAGTTTGGCATTAAGGGCAATATGGGCTTGTTCTTGGCTCCAGGAATCATCTCTTTCAATAATTTCAGTATGTTCCTTTCGCTAACCACTTCGTCATCTCCAAGGTTATATGCAATATCATTGACTTCCTTGGCTTTGTCATTAAAGACATGGTCGTTGTTCAATGCGAATATGAATGCCCTGCCCAAGTCTTCAGTATGCACGTAAGAGTTTGAAGTGTCTTTCATAGGAGCAATAATCACTGGAGAAGCCTTTACCATATTGAAGATTCCGTCAATGTAAGAGTTGTTAGAGAACGGACCATAGACCATAACTGAACGGAAAGTTGCGACTTTCAATTGCTTGTCCCTGTGGTACTGTTCGAATAATTTCTCTTCAGCCATGTGCTTGGTTTTGCCATAATTCTCAAAAGGATGCAATGGCGTGTTTTCGCTGATCTTTCCTTTTGCGCCTTCCCTGTAGGATGCTACAGCGCCCATGTTGACCAGCTTGCTTATGCCTGATTCTAATCCGGCCCTTGCAACATTATCTGTGCCTATGACGTTGACATCGTACATCTTGTTGTCAGGCATTGAATAATTGAAAAGAGCTGCAAGATGGATTATGCCTTCAACCTTGTTTGTTTTGGTTATCTTGCCAAAAGCTTCCCTGACTGAATCCAGGTTTGTTATGTCGACTTTCTCAAAATCAACATTTTTCATGTCAGGCTTCCTGAAGTCCACGATATATGGATTGAAGCCAAGGTTCTGTGCAGTCTCTGCTACCTGTTTTCCTATGAAACCTGACCCTCCTGTGATTATTATAGCTTTCTTACTCATGTTTTTCACCAAAATGTTTTTCTTTTATCTCCTGCTCTAATGCTGACGAGATTCTTTCAGCTTTTCTCAGTATGAAATAATTGGGACCAAGATGCTTCTTGCCGTTTATCTTGCCCTTGAGCTTGTCAAGCTTCAACTTTCCGAACACATTGTCAACAAGGTCGTCCAAGAGCACGTAAAGCTTCCCTATTAGCACATCGCTGTTGTTTGGAGTGGCTTCAACAATATAATCCTTGACAGGCTCTTCCATCAATTTGTTCTTTCCCACGTTATAATTGAAAAGAAGCGCATTGGAATAGAGGTTGGCCTTAGGGTCTTCTGAAGCAGGATATACGTCAAAGAACCTGAATATTTGGGAACCTTCTTTTTTAAGCTGATAAAGCCATAAGTCGTTAAGGCCGTTTGTCTGCATCCTTGAATTGTAGCCTTTTATCTGCCTTCCTTCAGGAGCATTATCAACTTTGATGAAGCCTTTCCTGAACTTCTGCATATTAAGGTGCTTTGTTATTGGCAAGGTGCTCCAGCCGTCATATTCCCAGCCCACGAGCCTGTCAGGGTTGGGCATATGGCCATTCTGCATTATTGCTTCCAATTCGTCATCAGAAGCGCAACATAATTTTTCAAACAAGTAATTGGTTCTCATCAATGCTATTAATCCGGTTCTATTTTTAAAATTTGCGCAAATTTCTGAGAAAAGAATAAAAAGTTTTAGAATATCATTATATTGATGAAAAAAAGGCTGTTCAGGCAGATAAAGGAAAATCTTGAGCATAAGGCCATTGTGAACAATATAAACAACTATTTGCTTGACAGGTTCTTTTCTTATAAATCTGATAACCTGCAGGAAGAGTTGACTCAGGCGCTAAACTTGCTGACTAAGAAGGAAGTCAAGATTGAGCATCTTGACGGATACAGGCTTATGCATGAGAGCTTTAGCAGCCATTTTGAAAACACATTTGGTTTCAGAAATGTTTTGTATTCTCTCTATCTGCCAAAGAAAAAAGCCAAAAAAATTTGGGACAAGCTGGATCTTGAAGACTGGTCAGCGGCAAATTATTTCAATAAAAATTTTTTCACCTCATTCTTCCATCATTCGCTTTATTTTGACAGGTTTGGGTTGGCGCTTCAGAATACTACTTCTTTCCAGACATTCGAGCATGAGGGAATACATGCATTGCAGCCTTTATGTTTAAGATTTAAGGATGCTTTGGACCTGAATCCTAACCGTTATGACAGGCAGCTGATTATGACGTATGTTGAAACAGAATTGATGGATGAAATACTTTGTTTTATGATGAGCCTTGAACCAAAGGATAATATCAATGATTATTTGAAAACTAATTATATCCCTTCTTATAGAAAAGCAGTGTATAAGTGCAGTACTTATTCCAAAAACGAAAAAAGAGGCATAAGGCGCTGGATTAAGAGTATTGAGAAGAATGTTGATGAGATAGTTGAGGCTTCCTTTTCAATACAGGAAAATTTTTCTGAAGAATTGTTATATCCTTCTTTAATCCCTCTGTTCTTTTCCATGAGGCCCACTTCAGCTGAGATACAATCTAAAAGATATTTCTCTCCTTTCATAGATGTGAGATGTTTGGCTGAAGCTCTGGAAAGCCATAAGGTAAATGTGGAAGAGATTAATGAACAATTATTTTTCAAGGGATATTCAAAACAGAAGATTTAAATAGGTTGTTTTGATATAAAATAATTAAGCTTACAAGAAGAAGAGGTGATTTCATGATTCTTTCAAAAAAAGGCGCAATCGAGATGTCGATGCAGACGATTATTATTATTGTTATTGGCGTAACTCTGCTTACATTGGGATTAAGGTTTGTTTATACGACTTTCAGTGATATTGGCGGACAACAGGAAAAAGTTTCTGACCTGACTGAAAAGCAATTGTTAGATTTATTCGGTGAAAGCGAGGAAGTTATTTATCTTCCAAGAGACCAGATTAGTGTTGAACAGGGTGAGACAGAGAATTTGGATGTCATAATAAAGAATAGCGGTTCAAAAGATGGAATAAAGTTCGCTTATGAAGTCAATGCTGTTGATGCTCCAGGAGATATGGAATTAAGTTCTGTTTCTGATTGGTTCGTGTGGAATCAAATTGGAAAAACATTGAACAGCGGAAAAGGATATCAGGAAAAGCTCTTGATAAGAGTGCCGCAAAATGCAAGGCTAGGAACCTATTTGATTTCATTGGAGATGACTACCTGCGGCGATCCAGAGATATGTGATCCTTTCCCAGAATCGCAATTGATTTTAGAAGTTACAAGCTAACTTCTTTAATTCTTTTTTTTAATTATGAAAAAACCATTAAGTTTCTTTACTGCTGCTATGGATGAATTGTTTAGGATAGAGCGGAAAGTTTTGTGGCTTATTGTCCCCTTTTTTTTATTGTTCTTGTTAACTGGCTATTCTATCACGCGCATCACAATTATTCCTAAGACTTTGTCTTTGTATCTACATTTTACTGTCTGTGGCTTTTTGGCTGCTTTGATACTTGTGCATGTGCTTGGAAGGGCAAGGACTGCGTTGGCAAGGATAAAGCTGAAGGGCAAGTTTGTAGATCTTGCATTGTTGCTGCTAGGGATCTTAACATTGGCAGCCTTAATCTACATGGAGTTAAAATGAGCTGGATATTCAACGAAACAACAATTAAATTGAACAAGGTTTTGGCATGGCTGCTTTTAGTGCTCATGATAATAATCTTTGTCAGCGGATATGCTCTTTTGGGCAAGATAAACATTGACAATGCTTTGGCTGTTAAGATGCATAACAATCTGATGCTCTTGACTATAGTGTTGTTTGTGTTTCATGTAGTGATAGGTAGCATGATGCTTTATTATCAGAAGAAAGTTAAGATGGAAAATTGAAGCTATCGGCTCAGTCCTAAATCTCAATTAGGCTCTGTCTTAAAAGTCTGTAGCGGCCGCCAAATAAGTTATGGCAGACTAATCTTCCAAACATTTCAGTGCGGATGGTCCGCACCTGTTTGGAGCTCACGCTAGCTCCAAACTTTCTTTTTATGCTTCCGAACCCTGCTTCGATGCTGGATCTCCGATTGTAAGTCCTTTTTCTGAATTTTTTATGCATCCTCTTCCTAACTCGACCTCTTTTGATATTTTTCTTCATCGGTACCATAAGAAGCATGTTTTGCTCTTCAGCAAAACGATATAATTTTTCAGAATTGTATGCCTTATCTGCAGTACCCATTTTAGCACCAGCTTTTTGTAGTAGATATTTGGCATCCCTAATATTATGGGCCGGCAAAACTCGCACTTTTGCCGCGCAAAACTTCTTTTTGCGAGTGTCAAATGCAGCACTAACTTTTACCGGAATTTTGGATATCTTCCCGTCGATACGGTTCAAATAATGATAACTCGGATTTGACCGTGACAATCCAGTGCTATCAATCGCAACCAAATAAGTCGCACCGCAAGTTAGCTTCAATATACGCTCCCAGAATCCATGGCCTAATTTATTTGCAGTATACTGCAAAGCTAATTTGCTTGGGCAAATCAAGCCTAATAGGTTAAATATCTGTTTTACGCGTCTATACGACAATCTGCAAAAGAACCGGACAATTAAAGCAGTGAAATGGTGCAGAAATTCGTAAGTTTTTGGCCCATAATGGTGCAACCATCGCGGGCTTCCTAAGCGTTTCAGCAAACGCTTAACTTTTTTAATGAGTTTGTTTTCCTTTCTCATGGTGGAGTTCGCTTTCCACCCTGTGCCTCTTCAGGGTAATACCTTATGGGGTAAGGATTTATTTTAAGGTTTCTAATTGAGATTTAGGACAGAGCCTGATAAATATTAAATTAATAATCCATAACTTTTATAAAGCGATTTTAGGGTTTTTAATCTTATGAAATATGTGATTTTAGCAGCAGGTAGAGGCTCTAGATTAAACGAATTAACTAAAGAAAATCCTAAGTGTTTATTGAAATATAAAGACAAACCAATCATTTATCATTTTTTAGACCATTTATCTGAAAATGATGAAATAATTATAGTGGTTGGATATCTTAAAGATAAAATTGTTCTAAAAATTAAACAAGATTTTCCTAATTTAAATGTCCATTTTGTTACTAATGATGAATTTCATCAGTCCGGAACATCTCATTCTTTATGGTTAGCTAAAGAATATCTGAAAGAAGGTTTTATATATGCAAATGCAGATGTTATTCCTGATAAAAGAATGTTTGAAGATTTAAAAAAAGAAGGCAATATTATGTTTGTAGACCATAATAGGCGTTTTAGAAATAATATTATTAAGTTCTCTTCAGAAACAGCTAAAATATTTTTTAATTTAAATCATATAAAACATGAGTCTGTTTTTGATAGAATTTTTAAAATAATGGGTGAGAATCATTTTCATTGTGTAGATATTACTGATTATAATTGGCAGGAAATTGATAGACCTGAGGATTTCTTACAATGAATGATAAGAAATTAGAAAAAATAATTAAAGAAGAAAAACCTATTATTTTGTTAGGAGGGACTTCTGGAACAGGTAAATCTACATTGGGAAATTATTTGTTAAATAAATTAAATTTAGATCATAGTCTAGGAACTGGTTGGATAAGAGAAATAGCTGCCCAAAATTTAGATAAAGAAGATTATCCTTCATTATTTACTCAT
>CAZFZD010000009.1:0-11480 GCA_964522895.1 Candidatus Woesearchaeota archaeon
CTTTTTCAACTTTATTAATATATATTATTATTCTTTACAAAAATGTAAAGTTTCCAAAAACTATATAAATAAGTCCTAATAAGATGCCAAAACACATGGCCGTAATATATACTAATTCAGTTCCGCTAGCAGTGGTTTATCCTAACATACACCATTTTTTATATCTTGCCAATATGAATCCTACAAACTTATATGTGAATTTTTGGGATAGTTATGCTAATGAATTTTTCATGTTTGATAAGCTTGGAGGAGAAAATAAGATAAAGACTTTGCAGGAAAATATAGATGCTTTCAAAAAAATAGTTACTAATAAAAAAATTAACGCACATTATTTCACTTATAGTGAAACTATACAACGCTTAATAAGAGATAGGGATTATTATGCGTTGCTTCAAAAGATTCTTGCAAAGATTACTGTTTATGATATTAATTATAATTTGGAAATTCAGCCACACGTTTTTGAGGAGATAACAGTTTCAAACCTGATAAACATTGTAGCAGACTATCTTATTGCAGCATTTCTAGATAAGCTTTATCCCGAGATAAAATTAAAGAAACCAGATATCTATTTTACCGGTCCAAGATTCAAGGCATTCTTCCCTATTATTGAAAGTATTTTAAGGAAAGAATATCTGGGCATTTCACTGCCACAGCCAATTTATATAACGTTTCCATTTGTAAGATGTCCTAAAACTAAAATGGTTCCAGGGATACAAATGGGCTATAATGAGATTCATAACATTTTTTCAAATTTTTACGAGCAGAAGGATTTGACGATAAAGGAGATGGAAAGTTTCACAGAAATTTTGGGATTAGAGATAGAAAAGTTTAAGTTTAAGAAACATTTGATAGGCAAGAAAGAATTTTTGTCAAAATTAAAGATATGTGGCAAAGAAATAGCTATCGAATTATTGGTGCAAAATTTTGTTGAATATTTCTACAAGATTGAAAGCATATTGTATACTACTGAAAATAAGACTGAAAGAAAACCCTTGTTAGTTGATGATGAACTGAAATTCAAGCAAAAGATTAAACCTTTGAATAGCTTAAAATTAAAGATACTGACAAGATGCAATGGCCAGAATTCTTCAATGGATATTGCAAAAGAATTTGATATGAATCTTAGCACCGTATCGGCTTATATTGGTAGCCTTAAAAAGATAGGCCTAATAACTGACGAACATAAGCCCTTGAGAAAGGTGGATAGTATCCTGATAAACTTAGAGAAAAATTAAAGCACATCTTTTAATTCTTTGTAGACTTTTAGATCGTGTTCATTCAGGAAATTTTCAAGTTCAACTGTAAAAAGATGGTGCTTGTCTTTTGTAAGCACAGTGGATTTGGTCTTAACAGCTACAGCTAACAATACCGCATCACTCTTATCAGGAATATGCTGTAGCAACCTTTGGTCAATAGAACTTACAAATGATTTTTCTTGTTCAATGTTTCCAGGATGGGCATTTATATCTATTATTGGCAAATTGGAATCTTTCAGAAATTTCCTGAGCCTTTTTCTGATAGAGTGATTAAGCTTGTGCTCAACATGCATGAGTTCTTCAATGTTGAATGATGTTGTGGCAGAATCCTCTGGCAGCTTTTCGTTATGCTCTAGCATAGAGATTATGAAACAAGTATCTAGCAAGATAACGTTTTTTGTTTTATTTATGTCAATATGATTTAAATTCTTTAATAATTCTTTCATTCTATAATCTCTTTTATGTTGTAGCTCTTTTGTTTTCTCTGCTCATTATTTGCAATCATTTCTCCAAGCAGGCCTATAGATATGAATTGTATACCTATCATTACCATAAGCACTGCGAACATCAGCAACGGCCTCTTCCCTATGCCTATCCCCATAAGCCATTGCACAAAAAGATAGAATCCAGATACAATGCCTACCAATGAGAATATAAGCCCTAATGTCCCAAACAAGTGCAACGGTCTAGAACTGAATGACGAAAGGTATTTGACTGTCAAGAGATCAAAGAAGCCTTTCAATAATCTTCCAGCACCATATTTGCTCTTGCCTTTCTTTCGCGGCTTGTGCACCACTGCAACTTCTCCTACCTTGAAGCCTTGCCAATGTGCCAATGCAGGGATATACCTATGCATCTCGCCATAAAGGTTAAGCTCCTTCACGACCTCATTTTTGTAGGCCTTAAAGCCGCAATTGAAATCATGAATCTTTATCTTTGTCGTTTTGGAAGTTAGCCAGTTGAAGAATTTTGAAGGGATTGTTTTTGTTATAGGGTCCTGCCTTTTCTTTTTCCATCCGCTCACAAGATCATAACCCTCTTTCAGTTTATTCAAGAGTTTTGGAATCTCTTCAGGCTCATCCTGTAAGTCGCCGTCCATGGTTATTACAATCTTCCCCTGGGCAACTTCAAATGCTGATGATAGTGCTGCTGATTTTCCAAAATTTTTCCTTAGTACTATTATCCTGATATGGTTGTCTTTCTTTTTCAATCCCTTTAGTTTTTGTAAAGTGTTGTCAGTGCTTCCATCATCAATGAATATTATTTCGTAATCAAGATTAAGCCTGCTAAGGACTTTTTTGGTCTTACTATAATAAGGCTCTACATTTTCTGCCTCATCATACATGGGCACAATAATGCTTAATTTTTTTTCAGCCATCTTAAAACTAGGAAGTATCTTATTCATTTTAAGCTTTTCTTATTTAACAGCAGCTTGTAATCAAGCAATAAGACAACGCTAATATTATTTCAAACGCAAAAAGCGAATAAACCACATCTTTCTCATAGACTTTTTGCTTGATCTTTCCCAAGAGCCTTATTGAGAGATGCTCAAGGCCGTACAGCTTCTTGTAAGGCGTTTCCAATGAGCCGTCTTCCTTGACTTTGGCAAAGCTTTCTTTCTGCATCTTGCCTCTTGCTTTCAGAATGAGTTCGATAAAATAAGGTATGAACAGGAATAAAGCTGTCCTTTCCATATTTGCCGTGATAGCCATGACTGCAATCATCGCCCCGACAGAATATGTAAGTGCATTTCCAGGGAAAACCTTGGCAGGATGCTTATTGAAAAGATAAAATCCTATGAGCGCGAATATCATGCAAAGCCCCATTACAGCAATATGCGACGAATTGTTCTTCCATGCCAGGAATGAAAGCACAGAGAGGATTATGGCCCCCATGCCTGCCTCAAGCCCGTTATAGCCGGCAATCATGTTGAAACCATTGGCAGCAGCGCTTATTGCTATAGGCACTACAATCAATGGATAAAGCAAGCCTATGTTTATTTCTCCTAAAAGCGGGACAGCAAATGTCGAGACGCCTGAATTCAATACCGCCATTGGCAATGCAGCGAACAGGACAAGAATTGGCTTGTGCATCTGCCTTAAGCCTATCTTCCAGCCGAGGATATCATCCACAATCCCTATTATTCCAACGATAAGGATTGTAGCTAAGGATGCCATGATTATAAGGTCCCTTTCCAACAATGCAAGCTGATCATAATGCTTTATGAAAAATGTGTCGATGGCAACATAAACCAATGTACCTAATATGAAAGCAGAAAGTACTACAATGCCTCCTAAATCTGCCACCTTTCTCTTATCAAGCTTGTGCATGTCCTTCCCGACAATCTCGCATTTATGCGCCCTTCTAATCCAGTGAGGTAATACAGAAACTACAAATAACAGGCTGATTACAAAACTTGTCAGGATAATGGGATAGTCAAAAGCCATTAATTAAAATTGAGATTGAGTGTTTAAAAAGATTATGCACATGGTTATTGTAAATCATAATGCTTATAAGTTTTATAGACATGGATAATATTATGCATTGGCTTAAAACGTTTGGCTTGTCCCTTACTTGGCTGTTAAGGACATTTCTTTTTGTCACAGGTATAATGTTCTTATTGACAGGAGATCCCATAGGGTTCAGCATTTACATCTTCACATTCATTTTATCGCTCTTGCCTATTATGGTTGGGCAGCTTTACAAGGTGAAGTTCCATTGGCTATTACAGTTCATGATAGCATTGATGATTTCCATACACATGTTCGGTTTTTTAGGAGCATATTTGTGGATTCCCTTCTATGATGACATTGCTCACATCTTAGGCTCTGTAATGCTCACTTTCATAGGCTTTTCAATAGTATATTCTCTTAATTATTGCAGGAAAATAAAGATATCTCTGCCTATGATGGGGGTTTTCAGTTTCCTGTGGACAATGGCAATAGGGGCAGTATGGGAGATAATAGAATTTATCTGGGACAACATATCAGTCTTGTCTTATGAATATGGCTTTTCTCAAAACTCGCTTTTTGACACCATGAGCGATCTTTCTTTAGATGCTGCAGCAGGGATATTAATAGCCCTGTTCTGCGTATTTATTGTAAGAAAAGTTGATAATAAAAAATTAAAAGCCTTTTTCGAGCCTTTGGCAAAAATGGTCAAAAAATAATCACTTTTTGCCTTTCTTCAATTCTGTGACATAAGAGTTAAGTTTTTTGAAACCCTTTTTTGGCCTTAGCCGGTATGCCAGGATGCCAATAAGGATAAGCACCACTATTATGATAGCTATTGCAAGGCCCAAGTTGCCCGATTTATCTTCCTTTTCTTTGATATCGCTAAAATTTATAGAAACATTCGGCTTGTAATCGCTGATGTTAAGGCCTTTTTCTTCTTCAACAACTATTGGTTCAGCTTCTGAAGCTTGAATGGTAATATCCAATGAAACCTGTTCAGTTGCGCCTTCTTCGCTTACTAGTTCTATTGTGCCTTGATAATGCCCCGCTGGAGCATCCTTGTTTTTGTTGACCCAAAGATATTGTTCAAATACCTTTCCTGCTTGTAACATGCTGATAGAACTGGCATTCAAGGAGACAATATCCTTCAGCTTGTCAGATATGATGAAATCAATATTATGCAATGCCATGTCATGATTGTTAGTGATTATTATCGGCCCTTCTAAAGTTTCATTCTCAATCAGCTTACCTTTTATTTCATTATTGCTTAATTCTAATGCTCCTGTAAAATCTTTTTCTATCTCTTCTGTCGTATTCTCTTCTTCCACAGGCGCTTCCTCTTCAACAACTTCTTCCTCTTTCAACAATACCAAGCTATATCCTAGGTCTTCATGCTCAAGGCTTAATTCAGTCCTTTCTTGAAGCTCATCAAAAAGATAGTCAACATAAAGCGATTTGGTCTCACCAGTATTAAGGGACACAGAATTTCTGATAGGATTCAATGCTGAAGAGCCATTGCCTACATTAACTACAAAAGAATCACCTATCATGTGTTTCAGGTTGACCTTGAAAGAACTTTTGTCATTGTCTAAAATTATGAACCCGGGATTGATGCTGAAGGAATGATTAGTTCCAACAACATTGAACTGCTGGAAAAATTTTATCTCTTGCACTTCATCATCCACTAAGGCTGTTTCTTCATATTGCAATGTCAAATTTCCAGCTTCAAGATTTGTCGGCAGATTGAAATAGATATAGTTCATGCTATCTGTTTTTTTTGAAAAAAATGCTGCCGCTACTTCTTCAGCTTCTGAATCAACCAGCGAAAGTTTTGAAAGATCCAAATCTTCATAGCTTGATTCTGCCTGCACAGTCTCGCCCAAGACAAATTCATCTTTGTAAAATACGAATTCATTTGCATTGGCAAAAGCGCTCAATAATATCAAAAGTGCCAAAAGAGGAAAGACGCGTTTCATTTCTTCAAAAGCTTTCTGGCCTCATCAAGTGACTTCTCAAGTTCATCATCCTTTTTTGAGCCTGCACTTTTTCCGATGCCCTTAGGGTAACTCTTTTTGGGAATATTTTTTGCCGTTTTCATGCTTGAAGGCGTTACAGGCGGCCTTGGTTTGAAATTATAGCCGGACTTTGAAAATGGTCCTCCTGCAGGCTTTTTCTTGCTTGTGGTGAATAATCCTTTTTTGTAAGCATAATATCCTCCGCCACCCAATATTAGTAGTATTAAGAGCACAATTATCCAGGTTCCCAAGCTTGAACCATCATCATCATCAGTGACAATTTCGCAGTCTTCAGGGCAATTATCTGTGTTCTCGTCATCTTCACAGATGCCGTCTCCGCAGACAGCTTCCTCTACGACAAAATCACAATCTTCCTCGCAGCTGCCTTCCTCATCTTCCAGGTCATCACATACACCGTCACCACAGAAACAATCATCAGGGCAATTTTCATAATTCTCGCCAAATTCAGATTCGCATTTTCCATTGACAACGCAGACGTCAGATTCTTCAGTATCAGTATCTTCCTCTTCTTCTGCACAATCTTCAGGACACACATCGCTGTCTTCTCCTGCCATCTCGTTGCAATAGCCGTCACCGCATTCAACATCTGAATCAGTAGAATCTATGACATCGACCGCTTCATCGCTGAACGCTGCATAAAGCGCAAGGGCAGTCTCTTCTGCATTCCCCAAGCTGCCATCATCTTGCTGCTTTCCCATGAGCCATTCTTTTGCAGCATCTATTTCTTCTGCATAAGTTGTGCTATCTTCTTTCAATGCGAGGATTGCAAGTGAAGTGTCATGCACATCCCTGTTGAAGCTGCCATCGGATTTTTGTAATGTTTTAAGATTTTCAAGATAAACTGATTCTCCTTTTACTAATGCCAGTATTGCATTTTGAAAAACATTGTCTTCGTCAAATTTTTCTGCCAGATAAAGGTTGTTATTTATGTTGCTCCCGATCCTTTGTGCAGCTAATGCAACATAAAGCGTAGGGTCCATCCTGCAGGATATGTCTCCAGAAGCAAGACCAAAACAGCCGTTGTTAACTACCAAGTCAGCCTTGTCTGTTTCCTGGCTGTCCAGGATGTAAAAATTGTTATCGTTCTTGTAGATTAGAGAGATTGTTTTTGAGCCTTCAACATCAAGGCAATCTACTGTAAGCGTGATTCCAGGATAATTGTCAAGCAGGTTGCTCTTGATGCATTCATCTATATCAAGAAAATAGCTGTTTCCACATTCAGGGAACCTGCCATTGTCAACAGTGAATGTCTTTTGTTCCTCTTCATCTGAAATGAACCAGGAGATAGTGCATTCGCCTGAAATCTCTGTGGATAGCGGGGAAACTTCAATAGCCCACATGCCGCCAAGCGAAGTGCTGCTCATCATATCCTTGAGCTTGGCTTCAATCTGCGTGACATTGTCTTCCCTTACCATATCATTCATTGCAACCAAGGCCAGGCTTGTGTCCTTTGTTTTGCAATCTGCATTTGGGAAACAATAATCCTGTGATTGTTGTGAGAATATCCAATTAAGGGATTCTTCTGCTTTGTTAAGCACCCCTGCATTGTTGAATGCCAGTACAGCATAGGCCGTGCTGCTCACGTCATCTTCAATAGCACCATCCTGGCTTTGTGCTGATAGCCAATTGTATGCTTCTTCTTTGCTGAATTCTGCTGCATTGGCAGCACTTATTGTGAGAATGAACAGAACCAATAATGTTAATAGACTTGTTTTTTTCATTAAAAATCCCCCTTTTCCTATGGATGATAATGAAATTAATTAACTATTTAAAGCTTTCTTTGACTATTATGCTTATGTTTTACAATAATACTTTTTCAGCCATGAAAGAGCAATTTTCCCAAAAAAACCAATTGGTTTATTTTGCAAGAGGCAAGCGGTCAATTATCTATAAGGCAGTTTTTGAAGGCAATGAATGCATAATAAAGGTTGAGAAGCAGGACATTGGCGCGATGAACAGGATAGCTAATGAGAAATCCTGGCTTGAAAAGCTCAATCATTTTTCGATTGGCCCTAAGCTCTTTGGTTATGGCGAAGATTTCCTGATAATGGAATTGATTGACGGAAAGAAATTCATCGATTGGCTTCCTGACGCAGATACTGAAGAGATAAAGCTGATTGTGATTGAATTGTTAAGGCAATGCAGGAAATTGGACTGCCTTAATGTAAACAAGGAAGAGATGCACAATCCTTTCAAGCACATAATCATAAGAAAGAACAAGCCTGTCATGATAGACTTTGAGAGATGCCACAATACTCTTAAGCCAAAGAATGTGACCCAGTTCTTCCAATACCTGACTTCAAAAAGGTTAGAAGGCATATTTCAGGAAAAAGGCCTTAATTTTGAAAAAGCGGTTATCGAGCTGAAAGAATACAAGAGCAGCTATTCAGAAGAAAGTTTTGCAAAACTCTTGGAAAAGATAAGGAATTAATGCATCAGGCATCTTGTACAAAGCCCTTTATCCTTGTCATAACAATTTTCGCAGACATTCGCTCCGCAATTCTTGCAGATGAATTTTGCCACGTTTTGCCCGCATATGTCGCATGGCTTGAGCTGTTTCATCAATTAATATAAATTCTTGCCATATATAAAGCTATTTCAGATACCTGTAGAAGTTAAGGCCTGGGCAGGCTTTCAGGTTCCTTACGAATGGCAGCACTTTCTTGCTGGCCTTAAGCTCTTTCAACCTTTTGTATTCAGCTTTTCTTATTCTTTTTAGCTCATCAAGACTCTTTATTTGCAGCATCCTTTTTTCAGTAAGCCTTGAAGGCAGCTTATATTTGTCCAGCTGGTATGTAAGATTCCTGATCTGCTGTTGTACATGTCCGATGATGTTCTGCTTTGGAATATTGAACCTTCTCCTCAAGACTTTAACAAGTTTCTTATAAGAATCATAAGCCCTGTCAGTCATCTTCTCCCAATTCAGGTTGAACGCAAATGCAATGCCAATCTTTTGCGTATTAGGATAGGCATGCGCACCCTTGAATTTAAGCGGCCTGCTGTAATATATCTGCCCATTTTCATTTATGATGAAATGATATCCTATCGCATCAAATTTTCTTTTTATTACATGGATATTATACAGTTTGTTTAATGTAAGATGGGGGATGTTGCCAGTATGATGCACTACAATGGTGTTATAATTGCCCTTGGAAGTTTCCAGATTCTTTTTCTTAAGCTTGTAATTGATTATTTTTATTGGCAGATTGTCAATTTTTGCATTATAGTATGATATCGGTTGTGAAAAAAAGAGCTTCATCCAGATGTAAACATTCTGGATGCTTCCCTTAAGAAAATATTTCAGTTTTTTCATGCTTACGAGTAATATTAGCTTTCTTATAAAAGTATTTTAAAATAAATAAATTTATTAAGAATAAGCTGGTTTTGTTATAGGAAAGAGATGAGCACTTTTAAAAAAATATTAAAATGGATTTTAGGCATATTGGGATCCTTGGTAATGCTTGTAGGCTTTGCCATATTCTTTTTTGGCTTAGTGCTTAGCAATATGGTTTCTAATATTGACAGTTTTGACGAAATGACAAAGACCAGCGTTTCCAGGTTTGTTGAAGAGAACCGCCAGGAAGTGAGGGAATTTGTAGAAGAATCCATAATCCAGAATTTAGGTCCAATGGATTTTGTCGATAAGGACACTCTAAAGATATTATGCAGCGCTCCCGAATCAATGTTTGTAGATGGTGATGGCTCAATGGAGTTTCAGGAAGTACTTACTGATGACGTATGTTCGGATTTGGAATCAAAGACAGATGAAGAGGTAAGGAATACAGTTATTGATGCATTGATTGACAACCAGATAGATTCGGTATTGCAGATTGTCCAGCAGACAGAGGAAGTTAAGCAAGCCATGGGAGGCATGCAGGAATCTTATGATTCTGTAAAGAACTATATTTATGGCGGAAGTATCTTCCTGTATCTTTTGGGAGCATTCTTAGTATTCTGGAGTACTGGTTTCAAATGGAAAAAAACATTGTATAGCGTATCACTCCAGACAGCAATAAAATTATTGACAGTGGCCGGAGTATTCTATTATATCATGATAATGAAGGCTGAAACAATCTTGAGTCTTATGGAAGGGCTTAAAGAGAATTTTGCAGAAGTTGCTGCAGCAACTGAAATACCTCAAATAATTGTCAAATTGGCAGCTGTTGTAATGTTGGATTGGGTAAGGATGGCCACCAATCCGCTAATAACTTTAAGCCTGATTGCCGCAGTGCCTTTCATTGCGATAGTTGTAGTTTTGTTGATTGTAAGAAACAAGGAAAGGAAAAAGCATAATTCAAAAGAACTAAAGGACGAAGTGGTTTAATGAAATTTGCTGTTAATTTTTATAGAATTTTTCTATGTCCTTTATAATGTCATCCAGTTCATCAATTCCCAGTCTTTTTGAAAGGTCACTAATTTTATCTAGATATTGGTCCACATCATATGTGTTAAAATCATAAAATGTGTCAAGCAAATCTTCTAAAAGGTCATCATCATCAGCAATTTTTTCAATAATCCTGTTTATGACAGGGTCCTTATTTTTTGGAGAGAGGCCTTTTTTGTAAAGCTTGCACCAAGTTCTCACTTTTTTGTACTCTTTCTGGTATTCATTGCTTTCCCCATTTTTGTATTTTTCAAATTCTTCAGCAACTTTGTCAAAAAGATCTACAGGGTCGATATTTTTTACCATTGATATTATGATGTCATTATTGAATATAAATCTTACTATTCCAAAATTTTATAAAGGAGAACTCTCCTTAGCAAACTTGATGAAATCAAAAAAAATAGTAGCAAGGCTGATTATTGAGATATTAGGTGCTCCTAAAGCCCATGTTGAAGAGACCATGGGGATGGTTATTGATAAGCTTAAAGCAGAAGAAGAAGTAGAATTATTGAAAAAGACAACATATGAATCTGAACAGCAGGAAAATAAACTGTGGTCTACTTTTTCTGAAGTTGAAATCAAGGTTTCATCATTTCAGCGTCTTATGGGCCTAGCTTTTGATTATATGCCTTCTACATTGGAGATACTTGAGCCAGCCGGATTAGAATTGGATAGTAATAATGTTTCAGATGTTTTGAATGACCTTTTGGCAAAGCTTCACCGCTATGATATGCTTGTAAAAAATTTCAATGCTGAGAATAAGGTCTTGAAACAAAAATTAGAAAAAATAAGGCAGGAAAACTTTGAACTTATAAAAAAGATTCAAAGCTGAGGGATTCCAGAAAACTGCTGAAATTTAATTGTTTTTTTCCTTCGCCAATTCTTTTATATCCTCAAATTTTTCGATTCTCTCGATTTTATCATATTTTCCAAAATGATCCTCATCTTTTTTGTCATCATCAATCAAGGCCAAATCCGGCTTCCTGCTGTATTTGCTTGGAAATACTTTCATGAACGGCTTATCTTCCCCTTCCCTGAAACATTCAACATAATCTATGCCATCCCGGTCAAAGCCTACGCTTTTTATTAGGTCATAAGCCACAATCTTGACATCAGGCAAATTATTCTGGTCGACATCAAGCTGTTCTACGAATCTTCCATTGATTGGTGTGGCATATTTGACGAAGTCGGGCATGTGTTTGTATTCTTCTTCAAGCACTACCCTGGGATCTAATATCTTTGGTTGGAAGTTTGATGAAACTTTGCTACCATAAGTTCTTGCAAAAAGCGAGTATCTTTTTGCTTTTTCAAGCCTGTCCTTTATAACTTTAACTCTTGATACTCTTGCATC
>CAZFZD010000009.1:11490-18441 GCA_964522895.1 Candidatus Woesearchaeota archaeon
GTCAAGATACCAGCTATAAACTTTCAATTTTTTTTGCAATGAACTATTTTTCGCCCAATCAGTGTATTTTTCAAGTGCATTTTCCATTTCTCCAACAATCATATCCATAGCATTAAATGATTCCCTTAAATCCATAGCACCATAATTAATGCCTCCGTCCTCTTTGAGGAAAGTGTTTTTCAAGGCCAGATGGTATATTATTTCAGATTGTTTTTCATTAAAACCTTCCATCTTGGATTTCTTAAGCAAGGTGTTTCGGTAATTGTTCAAATAAGCATTTAGCCATGCAAAAAAACCACTGTTCTTTGTGTTCTTTCGCATATAACTGTTGTTGACAAAATTAATTATGCCATCAATCTTTCTATCATTTTTCTTAACGAAGGACTCATAACCTTCCATTGCAGGTTCAAGATTCTTGCTCAACATTATCTCTGTTGGAGCAACCATATTGAATAAATGTATGTTTAGCATCTCCCAGTAGGGCTTGAATGAAAGATATTCAGTCATCGCCTCATTAATGAATACGTCCTGCAACTCTCCCGCTACTTCGTTTATTTCTGGCATGATTGTCTTGATATATTCTTCGTCAAGCTCAACATATCTGTAAGCGCTTTTTTCCCTATTGATCATCTTTTCTCTTATATTCTCAAAATCCTTGCCGAAATAGATTTCAGCAAACCTTCTCAGGTCTTTGGCATAGGAATGGAACATGAAATTAAAGATGGATTCTTTGTTAAGGAGATTTATTTGGAATGCTTGAATCTCGAGATCTTTGACAATCACGGAAGGCAGACCCTGCATTTTTGAATTATTGTGTATTAATTCATGTGCCATAATAAATGGTCCTCCCCAAAGATAATCCTGCTTTCTTGCAGTAGGGCTGTAAACAATCTTATTATTTTCAAGTTCTGTGATTGCATATGTGCCTCCTCTCAATGGCCCGAAAAAGATAACTGAACCATCTGGCAGAAAATCCTCCTTGTTTAGTTCTATATGCTTTAATACGTCAGAGATTGTCAAATCACTATCCTTGATTTTTTTATTTGCATCTTCATCAATATTTGGAAAAATCATATCCATCTTTTGATTTGTTTTTTTCGAGGTGTCTCTGTACTGTTCATAGGCCATGTCTACTGCATCTTCTAAGACACCTTTCAAATCCTTTATTATTTTGTCTTTTTTCACTTTTTCATTGTTTATAATGTATGTCCATGTATCTTCATCATGAGGCTTGTAGAAAGGAAATTTCAATTCAATTTCTTGTCCGTTGATATCAACCTTTGCTTTTGCAGAACGGTTGGTTATGATTGTAGTGCTTCCGAATTCGTTGTTCTTGGCATCTTTCAGGAAAGAGATTAGGGTTTCTATCTGCTTTTCAAATGAACTCATTTCAGCTATTTCAGATTTTTTAGGCAAATCTTTTAGATAATGCGCCCTTTTGTCCTCTTCTCTTTTGGCTATCGTTTCACCGGGTTCGTATTTAATATCGTTGTTAAATACAGCGCAACTTGGAACAAGAAACGTACTTGCTGCGCTAAATGAAAGAATTTGTGCTAATTTTTTAAACTTCATATTAATCCTCCTTTTTTGGTTTTAAATAATAGAATATACATTTTGTTGTGGAAGCTGTATTATTCTTCTTTTTTTTAAGCAATAGAACTATTTAAATTTGTCGTCAAGGATTTATTTTTTTAACAGATATTTATTTACTGTTTCCCAAACAATTTCAGAAAGATTTTCTTTGGAAATCCTGCTTCCTTTTTCATCAAGGCAGGCGATTTTTTTCCAGTTCTTGAAATTTTCAATAAGATAATCATATGTCTCTTTTGTTTTTTTAAGATGTTCAATATCTTCTTCATGAAGGTCTTTTGTTATGTTTTTGTTTTCAAGTTTTCTTTTTTGAATAGCTTCTATAACATTATCCAGAGGGAGATCAAGATAAACTACTATGCTGGATTCAGGCAGCTCTAGTTTATTAATCTCGAAATCATATAGCCAGTCAATCAACTCTTTTCGATTATCGCCCTCTTGTTTTGCTCCCTGATGAGCGAAATTGGATTCAATATACCTATCAAAGATTATGTTATATCCTTGGTTTAGCCATCTTTCAATTTTTGGCTTCGCATCAAATCTGTCAAGAGCAAATAATATGGATGCATCTTTTGGATTTATTTCATCTAATGACCCATATTTTCCTGACAGATATTCCTTCACTCTTTTCCCCCAGAATTCCCCATATTGCGGAAAGCTCATTGTTTTGATTTCATAACCTTCTGCTAAAGCGCGGTTTACCAATAGCTTTGTTTGCGTGGCCTTGCCTGTGCCGTCGATTCCGCTTATTGTGATGATTCTGCCATTATGCTTCATATTCTGTAGAAGGATATAGATTAACTTTATATAGCTTTATGTTTTTTTGCTCAACAATGCAGGATAAGATTACAACTGAAAAATTGAACACTTATTTCTCGATAACAGAGGAGGCCTTTAGCGTAGCCAAGGAAGCAAAAATATCAGCTAAACTTCAGTCATTTGAATCCCAGAGAGCAGATTTTCTTGATATGATTGAAAGGTATATAGCAGATGCAAAGCATTTCAAGCAAAAGAATGATTTCATCAACGCATTTGCAGCATTGAATTATGCACATGGTTGGCTTGACGCAGGGGCTAGACTTGGATTATGGGACGTTCATGATAACCGCTTATTTACTGTCGATTAATTTTTCCTTTTGAACATTTTTTCAATTTCAGCTTGTGTAAATTGGATTATGATGGGTCTTCCATGCGGACAAGTCCAAGGCAATTCCGTTTTGTCCAGTTGTTCAAGCAGCATTTCCATCTGTGGGATAGTACAGTTATCTCCTGCCTTGATAGAAGCCCTGCACGCCATCCTTGTGATAATTCTTTCCTGTATCTCTTCAAGACTGTTTCTCTTGTGGCTCTGAAATTCATCCAAAACAGACAAGAGCAATTCCTTTGTTTGAACCCTATTGAACAATGTAGGAACGCTTCTGAGCATAAAACTATTCTCTCCGAAATCTTCTAATTCAAAACCTAGTTTCTTAAGTTCCGCGTTTTTATCTTTGGCAATCAATTTTTCATCAGGGCTCAATTCAACCAGTTCAGGTTTTACCAATTGTTGTTTTGCAACTTCTTTGTTCATGAATTGCTTCATGAATCTTTCATAAAGGATTCTTTCCTGTACAACATGCTGGTCTATTATCAAGAAGCCTTCTTCAGTTTCAGCAAGGAAATAGGTTTTTGCTATTTGTCCCAATAATCTCATCTCCGGCAATTTGCTTTTTATCTCTCTGCTTTCTGATGCAAGCTGCTTTTGCATGCCTTCTGAAACGATTTTTTTTCTTTGAGCAGGCATTTCTTTTTCATTGCCAAACGTAATTTGCTGTTCTGATTGTTTGTAATCAGTAATTAAGTTGTTGTCTTGCAAGGTTTTTCTTAAGGCGTTAAAGAGAGTATTGTATATTTTTGTTGGATTGGCAAACTTAACCAGGTCCTTACTGGGATGTACATTAACATCAATCTCTTCTGGATTGAGATTGATATTAAGCAGCGAAACAGGGTGCAGGTTCACAAATAAGAGCGAATGATATGCATCATAAACTGCTTGTTGGATTGTATCATTTTTCACATATCTCCCATTGACATAAACATTTTGATAATTTTTGTTTGGCTTCAATAATGAAGGTTTTGAGATATAGCCCTCAATACTGATAGGCCCTTCTTCATGCTTTACAGGCATAAGATGTTTCTCTAGTTCTCCCCCATAGATTGCAGCGATGTTATTTCTCTTATTTTCAGTGGCAATAGCATTAAGGAGCAAATGCCCATTATGTACAAGCTTGAATGCTACTTGATTATAATATAATGCATACTTTGTTACTATCTCTACAATCTGTTTTAGCTCATTACTGTCAGATTTAAGAAATTTCAATCTTGCAGGAGTATTGAAAAACAAATCCTTGACTTCAATTGTGGTGCCTTCTTTGCAACCAGTAAGGCTTTTTGAAACTACGCTTCCGCTTTCAAGCTCAATTTTGAAACCTTCTAGTTCCCCTTTCTCTTTTGTGGTTATGATAAGATTTGAAACAGAAGCAATGCTTGCCAATGCTTCACCCCTAAACCCAAGAGTCATTATGCCTTTCAGGTCTTCTTCAGATTTTATCTTGCTTGTTGCATGCCGCTGCACAGATAAGACTGCATCCTGTTTGCGCATTCCTTCACCATCATCGGTGACACGGATGAGTCTCTTTCCATATTCTTGAATTTCTATTTCAATTCTCTTGGCTTTAGCATCAATAGCATTTTCTACCAATTCTTTCACGACTGATGCCGGCCTTTCTATAACTTCGCCAGCAGCAATCTGGTTTATCACATTATCATTAAGTATGTTAATCATTTTACTTCCTTCAAGGTCTTTTGGTCAACATGCAATTTTGCATTAAGCTTTTTCAGCATCTCGTCTTCAGCCTCAAGCTGTTCTTGGATTTCTGTAGCTCTTACCAGCGTCTCTTTTGGTACGCCTGCAAGCCTGGCTACATGCACACCATAACTCTTGTCAGTCCCTCCTTCCAAAAGCTTTCTTAAAAACACAATATTATCTTCTTCTTCCTTGACAGCTATACTGTAATTCTTAACATATGTTAATTGTTCAGCAAGCTTGTTGAGCACATGGTAATGGGTTGCGAACATTGTTTTTGCTTTTATCTTGGCGTAGATATGTTCTGCAACTGCCCAGGCAATCGAAACACCGTCAAATGTAGAAGTACCTCTTCCAATTTCATCAAGTATGATTAGGCTTTTTTTTGTAGCATTGTTAAGGATATTTGCCACTTCAAGCATTTCTACCATGAAAGTTGATTGGCCCCTTGAAAGGTTATCATGCGCTCCAACCCTCGTGAAAATCTTGTCAACAACACCGATATTTGCCTTATCAGCAGCCACAAAACAGCCGCATTGCGCCATCAAGACGTTAAGCGCCAATTGTCTCATTACTGTGCTTTTCCCAGCCATGTTTGGGCCAGTGATAATCATCATCTCATTGCAATCTATCCTGACGTCATTAGGCACAAAATCCTTTTCTATCTTCTCCAGTACAGGATGCCTTGAGTCTATGACTTCAATCAGGCTTGATTCATTGACAAGCGGCTTCACATAATTGTTTTCTGCAGCCACACTTGCAAAGCTCTGCACCACATCAATGATTGCAATCTTATTTGCCGTATCTTGTATTGCATAGGTCTTTTCAGAGATTTGTTTCATAATTTCTTGATAAAACTTATTTTCCAGAATCTTAATTTTCTCTTCAGAATTAAGTATTAATTCTTCCTGTTTCTTAAGTTCTTCTGTGATGAAACGTTCGCCGTTAGCAGTAGTCTGTTTACGTATATAGTCTTCAGGGACTAAATGGAGGTTCCTTTTGCTGACTTCAAGAAAATATCCAAATACGCGGTTAAAACCAATCCTTAAATTCTTGATTCCAGTCCTTTCTTTTTCACGTGCTTCAAGATCCCTTATGAATTGTTTGCTATTCACTTTAGCTTGGTATACTTTGTTCAGCTCTGAATCAAAATCAGGCTTAATTACTCCCCCATCTCTTAATACCTGGGCGGCATCTTCCCTGATAGCTTTTTCTATAAGCGATATCAATCCCTCAAGATCTTCAAAAATATAAGCTTCAAGCAAAAGATTGTTCTCTTCTTTATTCTCTAATAAAATCTTTATTGGCAACATAAGCTTCTCTTTTATCAAAGGGCATTTCTTCAATGAACTTTTTAATGCTAGTATGTCTTTAGGCAATGCATTATTGCAATTAATCCTGCTTAGTATCCTTTCAATATCAGAAAACCCTTTTAGGAGATTTTGAAGTTCTTCTTTCAATGCCGGATTGTTGAATATAAGGTCTACTGCCTCAATCCTTTTTTTTATTTTATTGACATTCAATAAAGGTGCCTTTATCCATTTTCTTAGCTTCCTGCTGCCCATGGCAGTCTTAGTCTTATCAAGGACTTCTATCAGCGAACCCTTTGAAGAACCGTCCCTGAGATTCTTTACTAATTCAAGATTCCTCGCAGAAGCACCATCAAGCGTCATATGGTCTTCCTTGTTCAGCCTTCTTATCTTGTTGATATGCTTCATGCCCTGAAGATGGTTCTCTTTAAGATATGCTAATAATGCTCCGCAGGCATTGACAAGTTTAGTCTCTTCAATGCCAAAGCCTTCAAGACTATCAATCTTGAAATGATTCAAAAGGCTAAGCTTTGCAATATCGTGCATAAAATGCTTGTCATCAAATTTTGTAACAAATACTCCAATTTTTGAAATGTTGCGCAGTAATTCTTGATTCACGCTCAATGAGAAGGGAAGTATGCATTCGCTTGGATTGAATTTTATGATTTCATTTACCAGTTGCTGTTCATCACAGTCAAGCGTCAGCATTTCACCAGTAGATATATCACAAAGCGCAATAAAATATTCATCTCCATGGCCATATAAGGACATGATATAATTGTTGGATTTCTGCTCCAGCATGCTGTCCTCAATGACAGTGCCGGGCGTGACAATCCTGACAACGCCTCTTTTCACGATTCCCTTTGCTTCTTTGGGATCTTCAAGCTGCTCACAGATTGCCACCTTATATCCTCTTTTTACGAGTCTTGCAAGATAGGATTCAAGCGCATGATAAGGTATTCCGGCCAAAGGCGTCTTTTTTTCTCCTTTCCCTCTGCTTGTCAGCACTATTTCCAATTCTTTTGATACAGTTATCGCATCTTTTGAAAAAGTCTCATAGAAATCTCCCATCCTGAATAACAGAATACAATCTGGGTGTTTCTGCTTTATTTCAAAATATTGCCTCATTGCAGGCGTTAGATTGCCCGGAACGCTGATTTCACCCATTTTCGGTCTTTACGAAAATTAGCCTGAACTTATATAATT
>CAZFZD010000010.1:0-18396 GCA_964522895.1 Candidatus Woesearchaeota archaeon
ACTTTGGATTCATTGAAATTAAATCCTGATTCGATTCTTGCGCCTGAAAGGTCAGTCTCTCCCAAGATTATCCTGCGCATGAATTCATTTCCAGACATATTTCTTGGTTTCATTGTGTAGTCACTATCAAGTAAAGACTTATAAAGATTGCGGTTCTGAAAAAACGTGGAAGATGAGTTTAAAACAGAAGATTGCAGCAGCCACGTTAAGCCTTACAACGCTTTTCGGGCCCACTGTTAACATACACAACAATCCTGTAGAAAACAAGGCTGAATACAGAACAGAGATAAGCATTTCTGAGAATAAGGCCATGGCAGGAACAAGAGACCTTGAAGGAAGGCTGGCAGTATTGGGCTTTGATGTGCTTTTCAATGGATTGAAATCAGGCATTGGAGCATACAGCAAAGGGAAGGATTTCTGGCCTGCTTTTGGAAAGGGCGCTTTGTCCGGAGTTGTAGTCTATGGCGGAAAAGAGATTGCTGCGCATAACAAGTATCCTTTTCTGGGTGCAAGCGGAAAGCTTGTGCATGATTTCGGAGTCTCAATGTCAGACAATGTCATGAGGGGCAAGCCAATGCTTTCAAGGTATGTCACTGACATCGGGCCTGTAGAGCTGCACTTTGAAGACGGAAAGCTTGATAGCATGTACCTTCTTCCGGTCTCTGCTTTTAGCATAATCGACAGCATCGCTAATGGAAGAGATTTTGACGTGAAACAAAGCCTGTACAACCTTACCCCGGTATTCTCTTATAAGATTCCAAAAGCAAGGCAGCACGGGGAACTAATGATGGGATACGCGGGACATAATGTGATAAACTATTGCAGGAACTGTGAAAAGAGAGTAGTGAACACTGCACTTTCGCATGAGATGAACCATGTGCTTTTCTATTCAGAGTTCAGGTTCCTTGATGACCTTATCGGAAAGAAAAGTGAAGCTGTTGAAAACATGATACTGCTGCATCCTTTTGCCGAAGCTTTTGACCATGTAAGGTTAGGCGGCTTGATTGCAAAAGGAATCTTTGCGTTGCCAAAGATTTTCAGCAAGAAAGCTTATTGGTACGTGCCGCAAGAGCTTGAAGCTTATACAATGCAGATGCCGCGGAAAGAAAATTCACACCCGTTCTATCGTTAAGGAATTGTTTGTTTCAGAAACATTTATCGGCACACTTTGGTTCATGGTCTGGTTCTGTTCCCCAGGTATTGTCAGATTTATCTCTTCTGCTGGCTCAGGTTCTCCTGAAAAAGGCATGTAATCTGCCATGTCTGAATAATTTATATTGCCGTAGATTATCACGCCTATCAAAAGCACTATTATGGCTAGCTTGAATATCCATTTGGTAAACTTGGTAAATACCAAAAAAATCAAGTATACTGCCACTACAGTCAAAAGTATTCTCATCCAGTCCATAAGAATAAAAAAGAAGTATTGGTTAATAAAGGTTTGTCAATTGTAATTTGCTGTCAAGAAAGATTTAAAAACTAAATGGTCTTTAAAAAAATAATGGACAGATTATTTGAAGTAAAGTTCAGGATTGTAAACAACAATATCCAGACAGAGATGAAACAGAAGAATGTTTCACCGCAGGAAGCCATCGGGCTTTTGGAGATGGCAAAGAACCAAATCATGGAAAATCTTTCAAAAGGAAGGAAAGAGATATTTTCCGGAACAAAAAAAGGGTGATCTTATGGAATGCATTTTTTGCAAGATAATAAGCGGAGAGATGCCGTGCGCAAAGGTCTATGAAGACGAGCATGTATTAGCTTTTTTGGACATAGCTCCTGCTGCAAAAGGCCACACTTTAGTTATATCAAAAGAGCATCATGAGCTGATTACAGATGTGCCTAACGAACTCTTGGAAAAGTGCATTGATGCTGTCAAAAAGATAGGTGAGGCCCTGCTCAAGGATAATGACGGATTCAATGTCATGCAAAACAACAATGAAGAAGCAGGACAACTGGTGCCGCACTTACATTTTCATGTTATTCCCAGGAACAGCAAGGATAATCTTGATGTAGCACAGTGGAAATCTATAAAATATAAAGAAGGAGAAATTGAAGAAGTGCAGGCAAGATTAAAAGAAAATATATAAGCCAGCACAACTTTTAAATATCAGTAAAAAAAGAATTATAAGTGAAGAAAGATGGTAAGAAAACAAAATTTTGTCATTCTGTGCCTGCTAACGCTGATGATAGTGCTGTCAGCAGTGGCAAGCGCCAATATGGAAGATGTACAGATATCAGATACCAGCATCGATAAAGTGGCTCCAGGTTCTGTTGCACAATTTGAAGTGGAATTGTTTAATGAAGGGAACAACAAGATGACCTTGGACATAAGGAAAGACCCGTTCAGTACCTTGTCCTCAAGCTGGTTCGATTATGTGCTTATAAATCCTAACAGAGTAGAACTGAGCGGAAATGAGAAAGAAAAGATTAATGTTACATTAAAGTTCAAAAAAGAAGTGCCTACCGGCAAGAGCTACAGCACTTATATCAAAATTATGCCTATCGGAGAGCCTGAGGATAATATCAAGCATACCCTTGTGACAAGAGTCGTAAGGCCTGATGAGATTCTTGATGTTGTTGCAGAAGCTGATGAAAAAGTTAAGCCAGGTAAGAAACTTGAACTTGCTTTAGAGCTTGAGAACAGGCTTAATGTATTACTGTCAGAAGTGGAAGTCTATGCTTCCAGCGACATATTTGAAAAAAGGGAAGGCTTCAAGCTACTGCCCCTGCAGGTAAGAGAAGAGAAGCTTGAGATAGAAATACCTGAATCTGCAAAACCTAAGAATTATGACCTTAACTTAAGAGTTTATTATGACAATCAATTAGTATCAAAGCAAGAACTGGAATTTCTTGTGTCAACAAGTTCTGACTTAGTATTTACAAAAGATGAAGACAAAAGTTTCCTTAAGACTACTGAAACAGTAACATTGAAGAATTTAGGCAATGCTGATGTTGATGATATCTATGACAAGGAGCTTAGCGGCTGGCAAAAGATGTTCGCATCATACACTCCAGAGCCCACATACACTGATGAAATGGGCGCTCATTGGAGATTCAGCCTTGCTCCCAACAACGAATACCAGATTGTTACTGTTGTGAATTACAGGACATTGTTCTGGCTAATCCTTGTAGTGCTGTCTTTCGGACTGTTTGCGTATTTCAGCCTAGCCAAGGGAGTATCTGTAAAGAAAGAGATCATAAAGCTGAAAACAGACAAAGAAGGCAAATCAAAATTAAGGATTATGGTGCACATAAAGAACAGGAGCTCAAAGCCATTGAAGCATGCCAAGCTCATTGAGATTCTTCCGCATCACCTGCATCCGAAACCAGTGTTTGGCACATTAAAGCCTGACAAGGTGCAGAAAGGCAGCCAGGGAATAAGGCTGATGTGGGAGATGGATGTTATTGACAAGCATGAGGAAAGGATTGTCACATATAATGTTGAAACCAAAGTAGGAGTCCTGGGACAGATAACCTTGCCTGCAGCAATGCTGAGATACAAGAACAAGGCCGGCAGAGTGACAAGTTCGCAGTCCAACCAGTTAAAATTTCTTTCAGGGCCAAAAGAAAGCATGAAGAAATCAAAGAGATGAAAAAGCAACATATTTAAATAAGAGATATTATTCAATTCTTTAAGGATCCCTTTACGGCCCTCTCTAGCTCAAGCCTTGACACATAAGTTGTTAGGGGAGCAATGGCAGAGCACACGGCTGTAGATACCGCATGACTATGCCGAATGGCAATGGATGAAATGCGGTCAGCTGTACCCGTGAGGTTGCCGGTTCAAATCCGGCGGGAGGGATCCTATAATTTTTTAACAAAACTTAATAAATCACTAAACCAACCATATTATCTAATGAAAAAAGAGGGACAAAGATTATTTATCGGTGTTGTCATTTTGTGCGCTATTGCAATCATATTTCTATTGTTTTTCGTAAATACTAAAGAGAGCAATAATATTGATGAGCTACAGAAGGTTGAAGTCAAGCAGTATGAAGGCAATGACCTATCATCTGTGGCAGATTTCAGGGAGAACTCGATTAAGGGTCCGCAATATATCAACAATGAAGATTACGAGCTTAAGATAACAGGCCTTGTGCTAAACGAGAGAAGCTATACTCTCGAAGAACTTTCGGCAAGGAAGCATTACAAGAAGGTCGTGACCTTAGACTGCGTGGAAGGCTGGAGCGCAACAATATTATGGGAAGGGTTTCTTGTAAAGGATCTCTTAGATGAAGCCGTGCCAAAGGAAAGCGCCAAGACAGTAATATTCCATGCAAAAGACAATTACACGACATCTTTCCCTCTAGAATATTTCAACAAAAATATCATAATAGCTGACAAGATGAACGGCCATGAACTATTACCTGAACGAGGTTATCCATTGCAACTGGTTGCAGAAAGCAAGTGGGGCTATAAATGGATAAAGTGGATAACAAAGATAGAGATTTCTGATGACGAAGATTACAGGGGCTACTGGGAAAGCAGAGGCTTTTCAAAATCAGCAGATCTCAATGAAAGTTTCAGGAGCTGACTGAGAAATAATTCTGGCCATCCTCAAAACAGAATTCGTGCGAAACTTTGTTTTCATCAACCAATTCCTCAAGATAATCATGGATGTTCTCATCAGTTATTGAGCTGAAAGCTGATTGAAGCTTTTGCCTGAGCTGAGAGTATGTTAAAGATTCCTTTTCAAGACTGCCAATTACCACAGCCTGTGCAGCATTCTTTGCCTGCTTTTCAACAGCCTTGTAATTATCCATAAGAAGCTCAAGGTCTTTTTTCATCTTTTCTCTAAGCTCAAATATATCCATTGTAAAAAATTTAGCATTAAATTGCTATAAAAATCTTACTGTTGAGACCAAATCTTAATAAATCAGTAAAGGATTAAAAATTGCATGGATTTCAATGTCAACAAACGCAAGATATTTGATGCGCATTCGCACATAGGAAGATTCGGCCCAAGGGAAATGAAGCATAATCTTATTGACCCTTTCCAGGGAAGAGAAATGACTGCAGTTGAAGACCTAAAAGGATTCAAGAAATCCAAAGGGATATCAAAGATGGTCATATGCCCCAATTATGCTCCTGAACAGAAGATGGCATTTGATTACAACGAACTGGTGCTTGAAGCTGTAAAAGATGAAAATGTATACGGCGCATTATGGGTCTCGCCATTGCCAGAGAACCTGGAAATGAACAAAAAAGTGCTGGCAATGCTGCCTAAGGACAAGATTGTTGCGTTGAAAATGAGCCCAGACTCATGGCCAAAGGGAAAATACAGCCCAAAACCAAATACTTGGGATTCGGAATTCAAGGACAACATGCTAAGGATACTTGACGCTGCAAAAGAGCATAATCTTGTCTTGCACCTGCATACTGGTTCTAATAACTCCGGCATGTACCAATACAGGCCTTTTGTTGAAGAGCATGGAAAAGATTTAAAGATACAGTTCGTGCACATGGGCTCAAGTGCAGGAGGCCACATGATGTTCGTGCCTATGTTCATAAAGTGGCTGAAACAAGGGCATGACTTCTATTGCGATACTTCTATGTGCAAAGGCTTTGGCCCTAATTGGCTAGTGCAAGAGCTGAGCAAGAGCTTTCCTGAAGGGCTGAAAAGAGTGCTTTTTGCCTCAGACAACCCATGGGGGCTGTTTGAGAGCGAATTCTGGCGCATTGAAGCTATGAATTGCAATGATGATATAAAAGAAAGGATACTGTTCCATAATTCTAATAAGCTTTATAACCGATAAATTTATATTTGAACACTTTGCTTGAATAATTACAACTCTATAGGTTAAAAATGAAAAAGAAAAATTTACCCAATAATTGCATAAG
This sequence comes from Candidatus Woesearchaeota archaeon, assembly GCA_964522895.1. Classification (GTDB taxonomy): domain Archaea; phylum Nanobdellota; class Nanobdellia; order SCGC-AAA011-G17; family GW2011-AR17; genus JAHIMK01. Next base: position 5,845 of record CAZFZD010000010.1, read on the forward strand.
CGTTGAAGACCTGAAAAAAAGAAATCCTAGACCTGGAAGCTTTAATTTTGAAGGGTTCATGCAAAGGCCTGAAGATGACAATCTTGTGAAAAAAGTGCAAGAGTCTATGCAGGAGAGCCTTGGCAGGGAAGTTAGCTCCAGGGAAGCGCAGAACCATATAAGGATATGCGATTCCATAGCAAAGGCCAGGAACCAGGTTGCGCCTTCAAATCCTAAAACTGTTAGAGGTTATCGGAACAGGCTTTTCAGGCTGGATGAAGTTTCAGCAGAAGGAGGCAATAGGAAAACATTAAGAGACTGGTGCTTTTATTGGGATAAGGTCACTGATTTCAGGGTCATGGCATCAGCAGGCGATTTCTATCTAGGCTGCATGGAACTGATAGATGCCTGTGCAAGCGACAACAAGGAAATTGTAGACAGGGGCGCTTACGCTATTGATAATCTTATCCAAGATCTGCACGGCAAGAGCGGCATGATCCTAAGTTCCAGGCTTGATTTCCAGGTGCCAAGAAAAATGCAACAGAATGCCTTGGGAATAGATGTGGAGATAACCCACCACTACAATTGCAAATACAAGAATCAAACTACCAGAATAAATTCAGTGATGCCATTGGGCAGCACTTCAATCAATAATCTTGTGGATTTAAAACATCTTTTCATGGGACAGGAATATGTGCAGGACTTGTTTTACACTCACGATGACCTGTATACCATTGCAGCAAATCTTGGCTTAGTGACAGATACTGAAGAAGCTAATATCAAGATAAATGTTACCAAGCTAAAAGATATAAGGGATAATCCGCACAGGTGCCTAAGGCTTGTAAAAAGAAATGATAGGCTATATATCCTAAATTCTGCGCTTGACAGGGAAGGCATGTCCAGGGGATATTTCAGGGACTAATACATTGGCAAATTGCCTGTGATTTCGTCTATCTTCTCTTCAGTGTCAGGGCCTATGGCAAGACAAGTTGTTGTCGGCTTTTTGAAGAATGTCTTTGCAGCATCAGTTATGAGCGCAGCTTTCAAGCCGGATATTTCTGCAAGGTTTTTGAATTTTACCAGGTCTTTTTTGGAATCCACTTTCAACACGACTTTTTTCATGCCGGAATCTATCCATTCATTAAGAAATTTCTTTTCAGTCTTAAGTGCAGCCTTAAGGCTCGCATGAGCAACCTGGACAGCCAGCTTGCCTTTCTCCATCTTCAAATCCTTCCTTGCAAGAATGACCTGTTTCACCTTAAAGATTAAATCAAGAAGATATATAAATCCTTGCTTCCTACTTCTTAAACAATGAAACAGAACATTGCGAAAGACTCTCCATTGGCAGAAATAACATTGCGTAAGTACGAGAGGCCTTCTATAGAAAGCGGAAGAAGGGACCTGATAAGAAAGCTTTGCCTGTCAATTGGGCTTCTGCAGCCCGGCGATTCAAGAGATGTTATCGTTGATGTGTTACAGGTACTATTGGATTCCAAAGAGGAAATGAGTTCTGAAGAAGTTGTTGAAGAGGTTATTAAGTTAAGGAAACAAGGCAGGCTGCCATTATTAGGCATAGCGCCCTCTAACATAAGAAGGCAGCTGAAGCGCCTGAAAGACATATATCTGATTGAAAGCGTGCAGAACAAGTATCGGATAAGCGAACTTGAGAATCTTTCATTCATCTTTGAACAAAAGATAGAGAAGTTTTATCTTCCAAGCATTGTTGAACGAGTGAAAGAATATTTTGAAATCTTGAAATGAAATCAGATATCTATGAGCCCAGGGAAGATTCTTTATTATTGAAAAAGCATGTTAAGCAATATGCCCATGGCAAAGTCCTGGACATGGGCACTGGCTCAGGGATACAGGCATTGGCTGCAAAAGAAAATGCTGATAAGGTAGTTGCAGCAGACATAAACGAAAAAGCTGTAGAGCATGTGAATAGCAAGGGGATTGATGCCAGGGTTTCTGACCTTTTCTCTAATATTGACGGAAAATTTGACCTGATAATCTTCAATCCGCCATATCTGCCTGAGCAGGAAGGCGAGAATGGTCTTGCGCTTTCTGGCGGTAAAAAAGGCCATGAGCTAAGTATAAGATTTCTTAAACAGGCCAAAAAGCATCTTAATGAAAATGGTAAGATTCTGCTTGTGGCAAGCAGCCTGGCAGGCAATATTAAAGAGCTGGGCAAGAATCTGGGATATAAGATAAAGTGCCTGGAAACCGAGAAATATTTTTTTGAGAAGATATCTGTTTACCTGCTCGAAACGTAATGTTTTGAGACATACTCTAATAATGTCTTTGACGACTCTAATGATAATGCCTGGAGATGCTTGTATGTGGCTCTTGGATTGTTGAAGAGCTTATGGAAGTCAGAGAGAAATCTGTAGAGCAAGACAGATTTCCGGTCACTGCTTATTTTCTGTTCAGCAAAATATTCATCTGATTGCTTGAAAAATAAATCCTTGCCACGGTTGTAGAAATTGTTCAAGCTGTTAAATTCATAGCATGCCCAAAAGGCAAAGGTTTCTGCAAGCCCTTCTGCAATAAGATATTTCTCAAGCGTCGGCATACTTTTCTTGTAAAAATCATAGTTTGCAATATGGCCCAGCTCATGCATATATGAGATGAAAAACAATGGGAACTCATTCTCTTTTACGGCTATAGAATATAGGTTGCTTTTAGTTTTTATGGCAAGCCCGTGCACATTTTCTATCACATCATCTTCTATACCGCCCTGCACCTTGTATTGCATGAATTTTACCAGGCGCTCCATAGCTTGCTCAGACAAGACGAACCTTGTTACAAATCTCTCTTCTAATTTCGCCTCGTCCATATTTTTCAGCACCTCTTCTATGACAGGCTTCACTTGCTTGTAAGATGTAATCTTTTCAGTCATCATTATAATAACACTTCCTTGAAGAATAGATGGATATTATTTTTTCATGCTGAACCTTGCCCTGGCCATAATCTGTCAAAAGATATAACCTGTTGCCTTTTATCCTAATATCCAACCCCTTGATTTTAGTATCAGAACCATAGTCATAAAACTGAGGCTCAATCGGCGTAATTTTCTGACTGGAATAATCCTCATCATAAGTTAGCAGGACATTCATCGCATGGTTCTGTATAGTCATGCCCAACAGCATGTGGCGCTTAAGTCCTTCTGAAAGCCTTGAATGAAAACTGTCGTTCCTTGTTGAAGACATATCTTTCATCAGCTCATATGATACAAGCAATGCTGAAGAAAAGTCATCGCAATCACCCTCATATTTTTTTGAAGGATGGGACAGGAACATGTCCATGGTCTGAGTCGAATCAGGAACGGCAGAAAATACTATCGCACCAGGATCTTTCTTTTTCCAACCATCAGAAAACTTTTTCATGAACTCAAGATAATCTGGAATCTCATGCTTTGATGTAAAAAGCCCGTTGCCGTGGCTCCTGCTGATGTCTTTCCTGAGAATGTCCACTGCCAAAGTTGCCAATTCAAGACCAGTAAGCTTTCCATCATCCAAACCCTTTACCTCTTCAAGCTTGTTTTCAACATATTCTCTTGCCTTATTTCCCTGCTTGCTTCTTATGAAAAAATTTTCCAAAGCTTCAATCTCGCTTTTTTCATTGAAGACATTACATTGGAATTCATTAAAACCATAATCTGCCAAAGCATTATTTCTTTCAAAAGGATTTTCTGAGTTTTGAATATTATAATTGTCATCAGTTGCTGTTGAAGCTGAACAAAAAAAGCTCAATCCTGCCACGATAGTTATCAATTTTTTTAACATGGTTTTCTAGTCCTGGTTTCATTTATTAATTTATTGATATTTTTTATAAGTAACTACTTAAAAAGTGTGGAATTAACGAAAAGTTTATAAAGGGCATGTTATCTTTTTTTCTCTTATGATTGTAACAGAAACTTTCCTGAACAAAGCAAAATCTGCATTTGACCTTAATGAGTATGAGGTCAAGACATGGACAGCTTTGCTTTCAAGAAACGAGTCTACTGCAGGAGAACTTGCAGAGATAAGCACAGTGCCAAGATCAAGAGTTTATGATATTCTTGAATCATTGACAAAGAAAGGCTTTGTAATAAAGAAGAGAGGAAGCCCTATCAAATACAAGACAGTCTCGCCTGACGAAGCATTGTTGGCTGCAAAAAGGAATGCAATTAAGAATGCTGAGAAAGAGGCTAAAGAATTTGAAAAAGTCAAGAGGACCACTGGCTACAAGGAACTTGAAAAGCTTTACATGAACGGTAACAAGAATATTGAAACCGGAGTTTCCGGATTGATAAAAGGCAGAAAAAATGTGAATGCATTGCTACTTTCATTGGTTTCCAAGGCAAAAAAATCATTGGTGTTATCTACTACAAAACCAGGATTGGCAAGAAAAGCGCAGCTGCTTGACAAGGAATTGAAGAATGCCAAGAAAAAGGGCGTTTCTGTCAGGCTTGTAGCTCCTGTATATTCTATGGAAGAATTGCCTGAAAACCTTCAAAAACTGGTCACTGTGAAAAGAAACGCAAGCCAGGACGCAAGGTTCCTCATAGTTGACAATGAAGATGCAGTTTTCATATTAAACCATGACAAGGACGTGCACGAAGCATATGATTCTGCTGTGTGGGTGAAGTCACCTTTCCTTGTGCAGGGGTTCCAGCATTTCTTTGAGAACAGCTGGAAGAAAAATATGAAAAAAATATAAATTAGTTTTTTATCCTTTTACTTTCTCCAGGACATGATTCAAAGCCTGAAGCTTCTTCCAACGGCAGCAAGTATCTCATGCCGTCTGGCTGCTCACACAATATCCAGTGTCCTGTGACTGATGACGGACAGGGCTCTCTTTCCAATGGCTGGCAGTTGCCCCATTTGGTTCCTGAGCGTTTCATGAAGCGCCATTTGTCTTCAATTATTACTGAATTGTCCAAAGTGTTCGTAATATAAACTCTTCCCTGCACCAACTCTCCTGATTGCAATATCTCTGCTGTTCCCAGCTCCTGAGTCCGCTGTGCTGCAAGGTATTCCTCATTGTCTTCAAACTCTTCCTCAATATATTCTACAACATCAGGTGTTAAGATGCTAACATGTTCAAGCGTTGATTCGACTCCGACGACTTTTGGCTTAAAGAGCCTTTCACCTTTAATGTCTGCAAAATATGTCCTTGCGCCTACTCTCAAGCCTATCATTTCTTTGTCCCCATCATAGAACATTGTTGAAACTTCCTGGTCATTGACATAAAGGTCCTTTGAAAAAAAGCCCCTAACCTCAACAACCACTGAAGGCGGTGAAGTTTTTGATTTTATGTTTACACCTTCACAAGCCTCATTGTCCTGCATGATCTGCTGCCTTAACTCGTCTGATACGCGGCCAGTGATGTCTGCAATAGCTTTGCCAGTGAGCCTTGAGGGCTCTTCGCTCGGCGAGAGGCATGACTCTTCCGGCTCTGCAGATATCTCTACCAATGCGTCCTTGAATGATATGAATTCCTTGTCAACGTCAGAACAGTCTTCAGTAACGCCTTCAAGCATGCCTTCGCTTTCTCCTTCTCTTCCTGACTGGGTTTCGGTTATCATGCTGCCTAGCTGCCTTACGTTCTCTGACACTTCGTTGATATCTGCAACGCCTGATTTCCTTATTGACTGGTCAACATCCAAGAGCAGGTCGCGGCCGTCCTGTTTCATGTAAGAGCAGCTTGCGTGCATCAGGCCTACATTCCCTTCAATTTCAGCTTTTCTTACCAATTGGCCGTACTTTTCTTCAACTTCAGACTGAACTTTGCCTGTTTCAAGGTCATAGCATCTTCCAGGCTGTTCGCAAAACGTGAAGTCCTGGCCCTGCGCCTGATATCTTGTTATCAGCTCTTCGCTGCAGAAATCCACATGGTTCTCTGACTCGAGGCCATTGCATCTTGTGAACCTTACCTGCTGTGAATTTGTCTTTACTTTTACTGCGCGATATTCTGCATTAGAATCCTGGCCCACTACAAAATCGTCAAGCTGTCCCTGTATTTTGTAATCGCCTGAAATAAGATATCTTCCATCTTCCAAGGATTTTACCTTCACTTGGCTCAAGCCTGCAGGAACAACAGTGGCTGCTTGTTGCCAGCCCTCGTCTGTAAGGTCAAAAAGGCCCACTTTCAAATCCTTGACATTGTCAAACCCGAGCCTGAGCTCGTCATTTTCAATGATTACTGTCGTGCCTTCCTGCAACCGGTATTTCTTATCGCCTATGACGTATTCTGTCTCTTCAGAAACCATGAATTCTGCGTGAGCAAGATTGCCCTGTTCGTCAAAGCTGAATGTTGCGCTTTGTATAGGTTCTCCGTCAGGGCCTTTTTCCACTTCGCCGCTGACAAAGTTTTCAAAAAGCTTTCCCTGGTATCTTATGAAGCAAGGTGAATCCTTTGATTCTGATGCCGTTGTTATGACAAGGCCAATGTCAACTCTTGACAAGGCGCATTGCGTTCCTAGATGCAAGGTTCCTGGCTCAAGGTCCAGTACTGGGCTCAAATCATGACCCTGCCAGCCTTCCCTTGTTTCAGGAATGCCTGTCACGCAGTTGTAGATGTTTCCGTAAGTGCCGTCAAAGTTGAATGCTGCCATGCAGCTTTCCCTGTCGACTACAGAAGACTTAATTTCTGTGTTTGCGACAATGTTGCCGGTAACTTTGTTCTTATCCTTTTTCTGCGGCTGCATCTGCCATGCATCCAAATAACGCTTATAAGAGATTATAGTGCTCACTCTCTTTGGCAGTACGCCCTGCATCTGCTGTGTTGCCATCTGCGTGGCATAAGCCTTGGCAGTCTCGATAGGCTTGCTTGCCTTGGCTTGGGCCTGCATGGCTGTGCTGTAAGCGTTGCACGCTGCAGGATTGTCCTTGCATGCCTGCTGCTGCATCATCTGCTGAAAATATGATGTGGGATTATTAAGTATTTCAGTATAGCTGCTGTACTGCTGGAATGTGCTCATCATGTTGCACATCTCTGATGCGCCCTGCTCCTTGCAAAGCTGTGATTGTGCAAGACCCATATAATTTCCGCTTTTCATGACATTGTACATGTCCAATGCTGTCTGGGCCTCAGGATTCTGTGCTGCCAATCTTGATGCCTGCTCATTACCTACCATATATACAAGGTCTGAGAATAGTGCCTGGGCTATGCCTGTGAATAGCAATGTAATCAATAGTATGCTGCTTAAGCTGAACAATACTTTCTTATTCATTTTCAATTCCCCCGTGTGTTTTTAATATCCGCTGGCAAAGATGAAATTGAATGGCTGTTCATTTACCATCATGTTCTCATCCTTGATTGTGAAAACGTAAGTCGTGATGAAGTTGTCAAGCTCAACCGAGATGCCCTCGTACTGATTCAGTTCAAGAAGGCAGCTAAGGCATATCTCGCCAGGATTTGTAATCTGAATCTGCATGAATTCTTCAACTTCTTGCTGTATCAGGCCGAGCCTTACAGGTATCGTGAAGCTGAAACCGTCAAGAGTGGATTCCAAGTTGCCCTTGGTTATTGTTATTGGCCATTCAATAGCAATGTCAACAGATTCCTGGTTGATTTCTGATTCTGCCGCGCCAATATCTCCAGGCGTTATAGTGAAGCCTTCAAGTTCCAAGCCAGAACATTCATAAGCGTTCTTCTTCATGTAGTCAGATAATTGCACTGCCATGGCCTTTTTTGATAACAGTTTTGATTCTTCGTCAATGTAAAGGTAAGTTGTCTTCAACCCTGAATAGTCAAAGGTGTCCATCCTTGAGTTGTCCATGTAGCCGCTACGCATGCCGAGCTGCAGGATGGCTTCCTCTGAAACCTGTTTGACACAAGCTTCTATGCCTTCACCTGCTTCCTTGAGTTCAGGCTGCAATGTGCCTACGCCTTCAATCTGACCCATAGTCTCGCCAATGAGAGCATCCTTATAAGCAAAAAGGATTCCAAGAATGATTATTACCAGAATTCCGAGAATGACAAATACTGTTATCTGACCTCTTTTCATAGCATTATCTAATGATTAGCAATATTTAAAGTTTATTATTAAATTCACTTGTCCTGCATGCGTTTCCTTGCCACGCTCAGCAAAAGCTTTCTCTCTGCCCTTGCCACAACCTGCTTGATCATGTTTACTGCATCGGCGTTTGCAGAGATGCTGTCTATTCCAGCATTGACAAGAAACTCTGCCATCTTAGGCTTTGAACCTGCCTGTCCGCAGATGCTTGTTTCTACAGCGTAACGCTTGCACGTGTCAATAACGTGCTTGATCTGGTTCAAGACTGCAGGATGCATCTCGTCATAGAGCTTCTGTACTTTAGAATTGTTCCTGTCAAGTGCCAATGTGAATTGCGTAAGATCGTTAGTTCCGAATGATATGAAGTCTATCCCCAGCTTGCAGATGTCTTCTATAATCTGGACTGATGCAGGGGTTTCAATCATGACGCCAAAGTCTATGTTCTCTTGAGGTTCCATGCCTATCTCTTCCAATAGCTTTTTTGCTACCTCAACCTGTTCAAGGTGCGTTACCATTGGCAGCATTATGCCTATGTTCGTAAGACCCTGGTCATGCACTTTCTTTATCGCTTCAAATTCTGTGCGCAAAAGTTCTATCTGGTCAATGCCGCGCCTTATGCCGTGCCAGCCAAGCATGGGATTAGCTTCTTCAGGCTCTTCATTACCTCCTTCAAGGTTTCTGTATTCGTCTGTCCTGAAATCCGATGTCCTGTACCATACCGGCTTTCCCCTGAATGCTGAAGCTATCTTTGATATTCCAGTAACAAGCTCTTCTATTAGCACATCTTTCTTGCCGTGCTTCACCAAGTAGCCGGGATGAGCCTGCTTGGCCATCATCATCTCGCATCTCAAGAGGCCGACGCCGTCTGCGCCTGACTTTGCAGCCTTTTCAGCGTATTCAGGAAGGTCCATTATTACCTTGATTTCTGTCACTGTCTGCACTGCCGGAGCTGATGCCAGTATTGCAGCCTTGTCTTCCTTGGCAGACTGCAGGTTCACTTTGCCGTCAAAAACCTTGCCGTTGGTAGCGTCAACAGTAACAATCTGGTTTTCTTTGAGCTCTTTTGTCGCAATCTCTGTGCCCACTATAACCGGAATTCCCATCTCCCTGCCGACTATTGCGGCATGGCTTGTAGTGCCGCCTGAATTAGTCACTATCGCAACACTCTTTTCCATTGCAGGAACATAATCCGGGTTGGTCATCTCTGCAACTAGAACATCGCCTTCCTTGATCTTGTCCAGGTCCTGTCCTGTCTGAAGAATCTTTACTGGCCCAATGCCAACTCCTGGCGAAGCTGCTATGCCTGTAAGTATCTGTTTTGCCTTTTCAGGCTCTATCATGTCAGCTGTGTCAATGTCCTGTTTCCTTGCTTCCTTTTTCTTCAGCGTGGTTATCGGACGGGATTGCACTATCATTATCTTTGAGCCTTCAATAGCATACTCCAGGTCCTGCGGCTTCTGGTAATGGTCCTCAATCTTATTTGCCAGCTTTGCCAGCTCCATTATCTCGTAATTGGTAAGAACTTGCGCCTCTTTCTTGTCTTCCGGGATATCCTTTTTTATGTTCTTGCCTTCCTCGTCCCTGACTATCATCCATTGCTGCTTGCCTATGTTGGTAGATTTTATCTCGTTAGAGCTCTTGTCAACAACATACTGGTCAGGAGTTATGGAACCTGAGACAACTGCTTCGCCCAGGCCGTAGCCTGCCTCTATCATCACTTCCTGCTCATTATTGTTGACAGGGTTCACAGAGAACATTACGCCTGCTTTCTCTGCGTTGACCATCTTCTGCACAACAACAGCTATAAAAACTTTTGAATGTTCAAAATCGTTCTTTATCCTGTAATATATTGCTCTTGCAGTAAATAATGAGGCCCAGCATTTCTGTACTGACTTTACAAGTTCATTATCACCCTTGACATTAAGGTATGTCGCTTGTTGTCCTGCAAATGATGCTGTAGGAAGGTCTTCTGCTGTCGCAGAGCTTCTTACTGCCACGAATGGCGCGTTGTCAGGATTTTGGTTTCCTGTCTTTGATGCATGCTCAACAGTCATGTAATGGTAAGCTTTTGTAATCTCTTGTTTTATGTCCTCTGGCATAGGAGTCTTTATGATTATGTTCTGGACCTTTTTTGCAGCTTCCTGCAAGGCAGTATTGTCTTCAACATCCAAATCCTTAAGAATCTCGTATAACTTTTCTGATATTCCTGTCTTTGTGATAAACCTCTGGTAAGCCTGTGCAGTGACCATGAACCCTGGCGGAACCGGCAATCCTGCGTTGTACATCTCTCCTAGTGAAGCGCCCTTGCCGCCGACCTTGTCCACGTCCTTATTAGAAATTTCCTTAAACCATGCTATATCTGCCATTAAATCACCCCGATTACAATCTGATTAATGTTAAAGATTATTTAAAGGTTTTTATTGGATTGTGTCAAGAAAGCTTTTTGCTGAAATGCGGCTGCGCTTTCAATAAATTTAAAGAAAAAGCCTAAAAAAAGGCAAAACTGTTCGTTCGGCTTCGCCGACCGTTGCACTAACCCTTGGTCGAAACTTGTTTCGACAGACATAACAAGGATTATACAAAATCGCTCAGGAAAAAAATTAAAGCTCTGGGTTCTTTTCTTTAAGTTTTAATCTGCCTTCAACTCGACCCAATAAAATTTCACAGAATCTCTTTTCTTCGGCATTCAAATTATCTTTGCCCATTTTTTTAAGAACTCTATGCAATAATATTAAGTCCTCATCTGACAACCGAATTCTATTTATTGTTTCAGGGACTATATCTACCATAAGTATTTAGAATTTTATTGCATTTAATAAATTTTGTCCTTCAGAGAGTTTAATAGCGATTAAGTTCAATTTCTCCTGAGCTTTAACTGAAATTAAGTTTTTCCTAAAAAGGTGAAACTCTGCAGAAACATGCTGTTTCCTTGTGTCGCTAACGCTCGGAAACTTAACATCGCGATTAGAGAAAATTAAGAATATATCTCACATTCTATGATAAATTCTTGGTCGTTTATCAATATTGGCTATAAGAACTATGTTTTCTTTCTTCTTCAGCTTATATAATACCCTATAATCTCCTATCCTAACTCTAAATACTTTATCACCCTTATGACGTGTAATGAATTTAGCATCCGAAGGAATGGGATTTTTCTCTAATTTTTTTAATCCCTTTTTTATTATCTTTCTTATATATGAATCCAATTTTTTTAAAATTTTATCTGCTTTTCTAGAATTCTCAACAGAATACAATTTAAACCCTCTTTGTTCTAGCCTGTTTAAAATCTTCTTCTGCTTTGTCTAAAGATTCTAAATCATCATCCGTTAAAATTGTATCTACATCAGTTATATGATTTTTTATGAAATCCAATTCATCCTTTATGCTATCCAATTTTTCCAAGATTGCATTAGTTCCATTTGCCATATATAGCATTAAACCACCCTGATTTATATAGATTTCGATAGATTTTTAACTCAAGCTTCAGCTATGCCTCAGTCCCCTAACAGCGATTAAGTTCCTTTTCTTAGCCCACAAAAAAACGTTTCGAACGAAATTTTTCCACACCCCTTATGGGAAAAGAACTTAAGACCTATTAGTTTCAATAAATGGGCGAGCTAAAAATTAGCCAAATTAAAAGACGAGAGAAAGTGATAATGTATTATTAATAGATAAAAAATACTCCCTAAGGAAACTTGCTATTAAATTATGGAAGTTGCAGTTGCTATCCCTATATTATTGAGAACTTCTGCTCCCTTATTGTGGGCTTTATAAGCTATGGATGCATAACTAGTAGTAGATGAGCTAACAAAATTCATTCTCAATTGTCCATTTGCATCCCAAATGGGAGTTCCCCTATACAATCTAATTGAAGGTTGCCAAACTTCTCCTTTAGAATGAGTTGGGTAATGTATCTCGGCAGGAAGTTTGTTTAAAGCATCAAAATCCGATGATTCATAAACACCTTTTTCTTTAGCTCCTTCTACAATATTTAAAAAGGCTTTCAATGTTCTATTTACAACCCTGTGTCTTTCTTTTGAGTAAACTGGATAATGAGCAACAACAATTTCATGAGCCAATGTTGATTTTGTTTCAGTACCATGGTGGTAAAAAACATATGTTTCAAGCCCATCTTCTGCAGCAGCAAGAGACCCCTCAACTGTTTCTTTATTCTTGCCAGAAACAATTTCCATGTTTAATTTTAAACCCAATAAATCTGTTAACTCTTCATTTGTGAGCATTCGTGTTCCCATATTAACCAAAAATAGAACCATTTATTTAAATAGTTTGTGTCTTTCTCACATAACAATAGTGTCTATAAGGAGCATTTTTTGTATCATTGTTTATTTGATTTATTTTTCTCTGCATCATAGTGTGCCTACGCTTCGATTTGGCATTTTTTCTTGCAAAAAAACATATAACAAGGTGTTAATTGCAATTTTTTGTCGCCTTGAAATCAATATTATCACTAACAATTTTTGACATTAGCAACTTAATTTATTTTACTAAGGAGCACCTTTTTTTATAGAATTTATGTCTTCTACAGAAATCCACGCAGCCATTAATCCATA
>CAZFZD010000011.1:0-1246 GCA_964522895.1 Candidatus Woesearchaeota archaeon
GATATTATCCTGTGCTTACGCATTATTTCCACCATGCAAGAGCCTAACAATGAGGTCTTACCAGAACTCCTTGTACCTGCAACAAGCATTGTTCTTGTGCCGTCAATCAGAAAGCTTATCAGGCCTGCAGCCAACGGATTTATCATCTTTACTTTCATAAACAATGGCAAAGTCCAAGGCGTGTCTCTGTGCCTTCTGAATGAGAATGCCAGGCCATAAGGGTTCAATGGCCTCGTGATCATGGAAACTCTGGACCTTGAATTAGGCAGTACAAGCTCAGTATCAAGTATGGGGTTTGCCTCATCAAGCGGCCTTCCGCTCAATAGCCTGAACTTTGAAGCCCAGCTTTCAGTATCGCCGTAAGCAGGAATGAGATTTGTAGTGCAATTATCATAATCAGCGTGCAAAACAAAGATTGGCATCTGGCCGTTAGGCGAATTGATGTTCACATCCTGCACTTTTGGATCCTTCAGCAGGAGCTCCATAAAACCAAAACCAATAGTATGCCTTAACAGGATTTCAGTCAGCTCTTTCACTTCCTCAACCTTAAGGTCTACGCCCTGATGGTCAGCCAGCTCCCTTATCAGGTCCCTTCCAATGTTTGAAAAAGTTGCCCTCAGTTTCTTGGGCTCCAAAAAACTTTCCTCGCGAGGATTATGCTCTGAAAGCACTGTTTTAGCCAAATCAACTAAAGTGTATTTTGCCTCGCTTAACTTGAACTCAGGAGGCATGAGATGATATAGGTTCTTTATGTCGCCAGGAGTCCTGTAGATAGTGACGTCAGTATTCTTGTCTATGCTGTATATGTCCAGTGCTTCCCCATCCAGCGGCGGCGAAGCCATCAGCCTCGTAAACATGAAATCAGGAGATATGGTCGGCTTGAAGAAGAGTGAATAGACTTCCCTGTTTCCTAAGACATAACCAGGAAGATACTGCTTGGCCTGCTGCACAAGCTTGCTCTTATCAAGCATGTCATGTATCTCAATAAGCAGGTTTATGAACACAAGTTTTGACTGCTTCAGCTGCTTGTTGTCAACTTTCTTCAGCTTGATGCTCTCAATCCTGAGTATCCTCTTAAGCTCAACATAAGCACCTAAGGGGTCTGACTTCAATAGGTCAAAAACAATCTTCCTTACCAAGGCATAACGCTCTGCCAGAATTCCAGGGCTTTCAAAACTAGTCCCCATGGCTTCTGGCTTTAAGACTTTCTTGGCTTTGATAAGATAAGAATAAATGTTTGCTATTT
>CAZFZD010000011.1:1256-17744 GCA_964522895.1 Candidatus Woesearchaeota archaeon
CTGAGTCTGTTCATAATTATACTCGAAATATCTTCTTTGCAAAAATACTACCCTGCCCACTGTAGGATTCTCAGCAAGCTTGTCTATTACATCAGCCATGACAAAAGCATTGCCTTCTATTGATGGCGGATAAGGAAAATTTTCATAATTAATCCTCATCAAATCTTCAGTACCGCTTTTTACAATCTCATATTCGCCAGGTTTGAGTTTTTTATTTGTTGCCATTGCTATCATCACTCTTTAGTTACCACATAACTTATTTAACAAATCAAATGATTACATTTAATAAAGTAGAGTTGAATATATAAAATTAATGTTAATTTAGGAAAATGGAACAAACTTATCAAGAAAATCCTGCAGGAGCAGATGTTGTCATAGAACTGACAAACAGGCTCAGAGTTTTAGAAAGCAAAAACTCCTTGCTTAATGAAAGGCTACTTGTAGTAAATCAAAACATGATAAAAGAGTACAAGAAACTCTTGAAAGACATCCGTTCCATTGAAACAGAGATAAGGGAAGTCAAGAATGACATGCAGAACCTGAAAAAGATACTAAAGCACCTTACAGATGAAGCTGCAGATTTCGCAAAAAAAGAGGAGATAAAGATATTAGAAAAGTATATTAAGCTGTGGAACCCACTTAACTTTGTAACAGAGACAGATGTACAGAACATAGTAGAAAGGGAACTTAAAAAACAAAAATCCCACAAAAAACACTAAAAAGAGGAATGAATTATGGCAGAAAACGAACAAGATCCGGTTCAAACACCGCCAGCACCTAATCCATCAGGCATGAAACAAACAGGCGGAATTCCGTCAATGCCGAAACCAAGCCAGCAGCAGGAAGAAGAAAGTGAGGCTCCAAGCGATGAGATGCAAATTTCAGCTATGGACCAAGAAGAAGATATTCCTGTCCCAAGTCCTGAATCAGATGACAATGAACAAAATGTTCAAATGCCTTCTTCAAGAATGCCTTCTATTCCTGAACAGCCCTCATTAAGTTATGATGAGATTCAGTCTGTTGTTGAAGAAATCATTGATGAAAAATGGCAGAACCTCGTCAGCAGCATAGGCGACATCTCTGCATGGAAATCTCAATTTGTAGATGATCTTGAAGCCACAAAGCAGGAAGTCTTAAGGCTTCAGTCCCGCTTTGATAATGTCCAGGCTGCCCTGACAGGAAAAGTTTCTGATTATGAATCTGCAATGCGCGGAATAAGCAATGATATGAAAGCTCTGGAAAAAGTGTTTGAAAAGATATTAGAACCATTGACCAGCAACATAAAAGAACTAAAGCATATTACAGAAGACTTAAGAGAAAAAAAGAAATGATTTTTTTATCTGCTATTTTCTTCCAGTAATCATTCTTATTGCCTGTGCAGCAATCATCAATAACAAAAGAACTCCAAGGACTCTTGGATGGAATATTATCTTTCCGACTTGACCAGTTATAGAGTTGTCTTCAACAACTTCTTCACCAGCATAGACAGTCTGTATCTGTGAGCCATAAACTTGGGTAAGCGCATAAACAAAAACCAAAAGGCTCAATATGATTATTATCCATACTGTGCCCCTTTCAGAGAATGCCGCGCTTATTGCATTTTCCTTCACTCCTACGAACATGAAGAGCAATATTATCATGAATACAAAAACAAACAGTATCGTAAACCAAGGTGTCATGATTTTTATCACGCCTACCAGATCTGGAGTCAGCAGGAAAAGAAAGGCTATTGCAAACGCAATCATTGCATTCACTCCTTTTGCCTTGCCAAAGAACCCTGTTTTCTCCAATAAAGCATATAATGCAACAAAGATTAATATGAATACAAATACAGGAACGAAATAATCCAATAATCCTATATCTAATACTGATGCCATTATTCTCTACCCAATTTCCCTGAACCGAAGGAATCTATTACCTTCTTCAAACCTCCGCCAGAAGAAGGTTTTTCTCTTGTAATAAGATATATTGCTCCAAAGCCTACAGCAATCGCAACAATAACCTTGACATCATCTCCTGTAAACCTAAGCCATGTTGGCAGGCTGATTGCAGGTATTGATGAGATTATTGACCAAAGCAGGCCTACTAATCCTATAATCATGCCGATAAATAGCCAGCCGCCGCTCATTTTTTCGCCTTTTGCCCCAAATATGCCTACTATGAGCAGGAACATCAGCAATACTAACACTATCACTGAAACTTTTGGCAAGAACTGCGTCATCACTCCGACAATGCTCGGCACTCTTACGACAAAGAACGCTATAATCACTGCAATGACAATGTTGACATTTTTTGAATTCTCTCCGAATAATTTTATCTTTTGCAATATTGCGAATATGATTGTGAATATCAAAAGAAAAGGAAGCAAGACCTCATAGAATCCCATGCTTTCAAGATCACTGAGCATGGTTCCCAAATCAGTATTTCCGAACACCATTTAATCTTCCTCCTGAGTTTGTGCTTGTTTAGGGCTGCCGCCTACGACAAAATATATTGCTCCCAATATAACTACTATAAGTACAAAAGGGACTAAGACTTCTCCTGTATACTTGTTTACGAAATCTATTATGGTATCAAGCCAGCCTAATGAATTAAAAAATATCAAAACTACAGATATGAACATTATGAATGTAAGGAACTTTGCCCACTTGGAATCCTGGAAAGAGAATGTCTTATCACCCATGAATGAGCCTGCAAGCATCATGAAGCTTACTGCAATCACAAGTATCAAAGCGACATTTGGAAGTGAAACCTTCAGGCTTTCTACAACATGCCTTGCTGCAACAACAAAGAATCCCATGACAAAGGCAACCATCGCATTAAGGTTCTTTTTGGCATATGGTTTTCCGTCAATCTCTTCTGTGCCAAAGATTTTTGTCTTTTCAAGTATAGCAAAAACAATTGTAAAGACAAGCAAGAAAGGAAGGATTACGTCAAAGAAACCGAAATCCTTCAAAAAATCCAATGCTGATCCTAGTGCTGTAGCCATTTCCTAATACAAAAATATGGAATAAGGATATTTAAATGTTGCTATTAAAAAAGAAAAAAAGCTCATTCGTCGTAATCTTCTGGTTCTTCTTCATAAGCCGGGACAGCAGCTTTCGCAACAATCATGATGTCGCCAACAGCCTTTACCAAGTGGTGCGGGATTACGACTCCCTTGGCTGTTCCCAGAATTTTTGTCAGAAAAGAACTTCTAGTGGCCTTGATTCTCCAGCCTGATATCTTGTTTCCAGAGATAACTGCTTCATCAACGTCTCCAAAATAGTCTCCTGTATCTGTAAATACCTGCATGTCATAAGCGTCTGTTAATTGTTTTATCTTCAACATTTTCTTCCCCCTTATTTTGATAATATCTCTATATTGGATTGGAAGAACTACAATATATTTAAATATTTTGCTTATTTTACTAGAATCATGCAAAAGGGGCAGGTCACATTATTCATAATTCTAGGCATAATTCTTCTAGCAGTAATAGTATTAGGGCTTACATTGAGCCAGGCATTTCTCAAAGATAGTGAAACTGGAGAGCTAATTACTAGCAAATTGCAGCAGGAAGCTGGGCAAGTGAGAGAGATAGTGGAATCCTGCATGGAAAATGAGCTGTTGGAAGCTGCTGACATCATCCTTAACCGAGGAGGCTTCCTGTATCTTGAAGATGAGGAAAGCATAGACGTGTTCGCAATCAAGACGCCATACTATTATAATTATGGTGCAGAAAAGCTGCCCACGGAACCAAGAGTTGAAGATGCGATGGAAGAGTTTATGGAAGTTACTGTGCCGCAATGCATAGTTGGTTTTGATGAGGTCCAGGGTTTTGAAGTTAAAGAAGAAGCAAACCTTGACATTGATGTAACAATAAATCAGGACGGCATTGTGGCTGAAGCAGACTATCCGCTGAAGATATCAAAAGGCAATGTGTCTGAAAGCCTGGAAAGCTTTGAAACTCTTGTTGAAATTGAAGCAAGAAAAGTGCTCGAATCAGGGCTTGGCCTGTATCGCTTCATAATAACAGAAAATCCCAGCGAGATAGAGATTATAGAATTTATAGAAGACAAGGAATATTCCCTCGCAATGGAAGACCTGGGAGATACAAGGATGTTTGCATTGCGCTTTGATGATGTAGTGATTAACCAGAACATTTTAGTATTTCCTTTTGCCATAAAAAGAGAGATAAGGGAAATCAATTCAGAGAATGCAGACTCAGAAGGCTTGAGGCTGTTGCTGGAACTGTCAGAACTGTTCAGCATTGATGAGCCAGTACCAGAAAGTCTTGAATCCGCAACCCTGGAAGAAGAGGCAGCAAACATGGAAGATGTTGCAGGAGGAGTGTTTTAAATGAAAAAGAAGCTTATGCTGGCAATAGTCATTTTACTCTGTCTGCCGATGGTGATTGCTGTAGACAGGCAATTTATATTCACAAATGAACTTTCTCCTACCAATACTTTAGAATTCCAGGACAATGATTACATAAGAAGCCTTCAGGCTTTTGAAAAGACAAGGCTGAATCTTGCACTTGCCCCTAATTCAACAGCAATAGATTCTGAAAAAGGAGATATCCAGGGAGAGATACTCTTTAAGATGAAACTTCTGCCAGATAATAAACAGTCTCCTGAAGACTTTGTACAGATGACTGGCAACGACATTAAGGTTGAAAGGAAGGCAGTTACTAATGCTGAAGAAGAGACCACTAGCCTGGGCTTTGTGACAGAAAAGGGAAAAATTAAAGTCGGAGATTATGTCATGCAATGCCTCCCTGAAACAGAATGTTCATTGAAAATAGAAAGGCTTGTTACAAAAAATAGTGCGACCTGGCCGACAATAACAATCAAGGGCGAAGCTGAAGTCTATCATGAGAACAATGAAAATGTGCCTGCACAATATTTCAAGGAGCTTGAAAAGGTAACATTCATGGGAAAGGAAATAACTGTGGATGGCAAAACAAACACTACATTACTGTTCTAT
This sequence comes from Candidatus Woesearchaeota archaeon, assembly GCA_964522895.1. Lineage (GTDB taxonomy): Archaea > Nanobdellota > Nanobdellia > SCGC-AAA011-G17 > GW2011-AR17 > JAHIMK01. The sequence goes on from CAZFZD010000011.1 coordinate 6,222, forward strand.
GCACTGCCCAAGCAAAAGGAAAGCAGCTTCAATGGCATCAACCTGATATCTGAAAGCAATGTCCTCTACTCTTACAGTCTTGATGCAAAGATAAGCATAATAGAAGTTACGGATAAGAGTTTCCTCAAGGACATACCTAACGACCAGCAGTTCTTGGTGCATCCTTCTCAAGGCGACAAATACAGTGTAATCCATATTGCTCCTAACGGAAAGAAGCTCGTTTCTGTAAAAAGCGGTACCTTTTCAACATATACGCTTTCTTCAGACTACTCTGATTGCGTTGGTGCAGACAATGCTTGCATATTGATAAAAGAGGACCAGATAAAGGTCAGGCCCAACGAGCTTGAAGGCATCCCGATGTTCAGTAGCGTCTACCCTAACAAAAAAGTCCATGTCGTCTTTGACAGGATAAACCCTCAAGACCCAAGCATTACACTGCTTGACAAAAAGTACAAGCAGCTTGAATTCAACAGCAAGGAAATGGAAAAGCATCCAACCGGTGCCGGCGTATTCTCTTTCAAGACAGACTTCACAGCAATGCTCTATTCTGAAAAAGACAACAACTACCACGAATTTTCATGCTACTGGAAACAGAGGAAATGCTATTATGACGGAAAACTCACAATCCAGGGAGTGACAAAACTAAAGCTTTGTGATACTGATAATGACTGCAGGGCTGGAGAGATTTGCAGCGAAGTTACGCAATGTGATAAAAACGAAGACTGGTGCACTGTGCCAAGATGCATAAAAACTTCCAGCTGCTATGCAGATTCCAGCACAAACGGTCCCGGAACCATACTGTTCCTGGGAGACGGCTATGAACAGAACCAGAGAGGAAAAACTGAGCTTAAACAGAACACTGACAGCCTTATGCAATATCTTCACACCATAGAGCCTTTCGACTCTGCAACTGCAAGAAGCGCATTCTCATTATATTACATGGACTTAGGAAGCCTGCCGCAGTCAGTAGGAAGCGATCCAGTGATAGGCCTCTCGACCAATTACGAAAAGATGTGCGAGCAAGAGACAGGAAAAAACATGAAATACGTTGTAACGCTTTCAAAGGGCTCAAAGACATTCAGAGCCTTTGCCCATAACCAGAGAGGCATACTTTCAATACCTGTATCTGTTGGCGGTGCAACAGAGCTTGACAAGCGGAGGTTTGTCCACGAGTTTGGGCATCTCTTTGCGGATTTGGCAGATGAATACTTTATCCCAGGATTAGAAAGAAGAGACCCACAATTCCCTAACTGTGCAAAAAATGTTGAACAGGCAAGGGAATGGCTCGAAAGAATGAGCCTCAATGCAGATGCTTACGGAAATTTCAGGTATCGCGGTTGCGGCGGGGACTGTGCCAAAGTAATTTGCTCTGGCTATATAAGGCCTTCAAAACGTTCAATCATGAATGATCAGGCACTAAGCAACGAATTCAACGAGCCTTCAAAATACGCAATACGGGAAGAGCTGAGGAAGCTTACAGGAATCGGCGGAATAATATGAAATACAAGAATTTGACAATCATCGGCACATCGCACATTGCCATAGAGAGCGTCAAGAATGTGCAGAAACAAATAGAAAAGATTGAACCTGCGACAGTAGCAATTGAATTGGACAAGGAGCGGTTCATAACCTTGCTTCATAAGGACAAGAAGCCGAAATTCTCCTGGGCCATGGTAAGGCAATTCGGTTTCAGCGGTTTCATATTTACTCTGATCGGAGCTTGGGTTGAAAAGAAACTTGGCAAGCTTGTCGGTGTCAGCCCTGGAACAGAGATGATGGTGGCAGTTAAGGCTGCTGCAAAAGTTAACGCGAACGTTGCATTGGTTGACAGGGACTTAAGAGTTACTGTAAGGCACTTGTTCAAGTATTTAACATGGAAAGAGAAATTCAGGTTCCTTTGGGACATTTTCGCCGGGCTGGTGCTTAGAAAAAAAGTGATAAAGATAGATCTAAGAAAAGTGCCTAGCAGCCAGCTGATAAGCAGGATGATTGAGGAAGTCAGGGAAAGATATCCTTCTTTTTACAAGGCATTAGTCAAAGAGCGGGACGAATACATGGCAAAAAATTTATATAGCCTCATGAACAAAGAGAAAGATAAGGAAATAGTTGCAGTAGTAGGCGCTGGCCACGAAAAGAATATCATATCCTTGTTAAAAAAATATTTCAAGAAGAACTTAAAATGGAATACACAAAACGTGAAATCTCGTACCTTGCACTCCTGACCTTAGTGCTTACGTTTGTTTTCGCATTCAACGACAACAGGGAAACGTTCGAATTCTCATACTGGATTACAAATTTCCTGAAAACTTTTGTCTTAGTAGGAATAAGCGTCTTTATCCACGATTTTGTGCATGACATTGTTGCAAAAAAGCACGGTTTCATAAGCGAATACCGGTTCTGGGGCATAAAGAAGTTCAGTTTTGGCGGTAAAGAAAGATATCCAAAAACTATAAGATTATTCGGAAAGAAGTATACTATACGGGCATTCCCTATAGGCGTAGTAATTGCCATTCTTGTAACCCTGCTTTCTAACGGAAAGTTGTTTTTCACTGCAGTAAGCTCTTACGGGCTTATGATAAAAAAGAACATGAGAATGGGCAAGCAGTTCATTGAAGTCACAGATTTTGAGGAAGCCAAGATTGCTCTCGCAGGGCCTATGGCTAACATCTCTTTTGCAATAATACTGAGCATCTTCAATGCTGGCGGCATATTTTCAACATTGATTTTCATAAACGCCATCATGGCAGTTTATGACATGCTGCCTTTTCCGGATTTGGATGGCTCAAAAGTGTTCTGGGGTTCAAAGCCATTATTCGTTTTCAGCTTCCTTTTCATACTCAGCTCCGCAATACTCTTGCAATATCTCAGCGGAGTTTCGGCATTGTTCCTGGCATTGACGTTCGCAATACTCTTCCTTTTTATCTACTTGTTTCAGTCATTGGCAAAATGAAGAATTCTTTCAGCCGTTGTTGAATACTCTTTCCCTGAGCTTGTTCGCTACTAAGGCAAGTATGAAAGCCACTGCTATCGAACCGAACAGCACATAGAATTGGTTGGAAAAAGCTATTGTCTCAAAGACCAGAAGCTGCCTCAACATACTTTCGACTATTACAAACGGATTATAGATTACTATGGCTCTCAAGAAGCCTGACACTGCTTCCAATGGCAATACTGCATTAGAGAATAATAACGACACTGTTGCCACGGACAATGCTGCAATGGTTACGCTCTCGCCAGAATTGAAAAGGTTTCCCAAGAACATTCCGACAAATATGAAAAGCACAGCAAGCAGTATAAGGACTGCGCCTGTAACAAGGTATACTGTGAAAGGTATTCCTTGTATGAATATTGCTGCAACGCCAAGCATTATCGCAATCTCAAATGTGATAAGTATTAAATGGCTTAAAAGGTGGCCAAAGATGAATAATATGTCTCTTGTAGGAGTTATAAAATTCCTGAAATGGGCAGAAGACTCTTTCTCTCTTATCATGCTGGTCGCACTGAACAAGAGGCTTACGAACATGACCAACAATCCCAGCAAAGTAGGCAGGACATAAGCCAAATAGCTCCTGTTAGCTGTCAACGGCTTTACTGTAGTTTTCAAAGGAGAAACTATGCTTGCGACATTGGTAACTTTTAATGCAGAGATTGTGCTCTTTATTTCTTCAAGCGTTGCTTTGACCTCTTCAATCTTTGCTGGAGCCGCCTGCAAGGAAGTTTTGACATCCTGCGCATCTTCCTGCACTTCTGTTGCTTTTTCCTTGGCAGAAGCCAGCTTGCCAGATATTGTGCTGAACTGCGTCTCAAGCTCATCAATAAGTGTTTCCAAGTCCGACAAAGAGCTGTTTGTTGAACTTTCAACATCATTAATCTCATCATCTACTGCACTGGTATCAAGAGCAGTATAAGTGAAATCAAACTCGTCAATAGTGGATAAGAGGCTTTTTGTCTTTGAAAGGCCCGTATTGGTATTCTCATTCACAGTCACTATGTTCTGCTTTCCGACTTCAACTTTCTGGTTTATTGTATCAAATGCACCTAACATCTGAGAGATTATTCCGCTGCTGAGCTCCTTTGACTGCAGGTCCACCTTTGTGGAAAGCTTGTCTATCACTGTATCTGCAATGTTTGTCCTGGATTCGTCAGCATAGACTTGAATGTTATTATGGCCGCTGTTGTCCATGACCATGTCTTTAGGGAATATGACGCAAATATGGCTCGTGCCCCGTTTCACTGAATTTATGCACGCATCATGACTCTCTTTTTTTACCACATTAAAATCTTCTGAAAGCTTCTCTACCAGAGAATCTGCAAGCGGCGAATAAGATTCAGAATGCACGCCTATGTTTATGCCCTCAAGGCTTGAAGTGTTGAAACCCATGCTCACTATAAACATTATGAACAATGGACCGAAAAAGAAAATCAGGGCTGAAGTCCTTGAACGGATTAATAGCTTGAAGTTCTTCATTATCACATATAAGAGCTTGATGAAAAAATGAAGCTTGGGCGTAGGCTGCAGAACATTATATTCTTTCAATGCTGAAAATGAAGTATGCTTCCTCTTCAGCACTTTCTTTTCTTTCTTCTTGTCTTTCTTGGCCATAGCTTTCATCTCTTTGTTATATATTCGAATACCTCTTCCATTGAAGGCCTGTTTACTCTTAGATCAACAATCTTCTCCCTGCTGTCATTTATTATGGAAAGTATCTTGTCCAGAACCTTGCTGGCATCAGAAACATAAAGCACTACTTTCTTGCTTTTCATCACGATGTTTGAAACAGCAAGTTCCCTGAATTTCTTCACGAGATTATCATAATTACCTGGCTCTGTAGTGATATGTATCTCTTCATTCTTGGAATATTTCTCCTTTAATTTTTCAGGATTATCATTTGCAATTAGTTTTCCGCCATGCAATATGGCTATCTTATCACAAACGCTCTCAACTTCATCAAGCATATGCGAAGTCATGATTATTGTAGTGCCTTCATCGTTTATCTTCTTGTTCAATGCAAGAAGCTCTTTCCTCAGCACAGGATCCAAATCTTCTGTTGGCTCATCCAATAAAAGCACCTTAGGATTATGTATCAAAGCGCAGGCAATATCCAATCTACGTTTCATGCCTGTTGAAAGCTCATTTGCAAGAACATGGTTAGTGCCGGTCATGTGCATCAAGTCCAACAGAATCTCTGTCCTTATGGATATGTCCCGTTTCCTCATGCCGTACATCTTGCCAAAATATTTAAGATTCTCTTCAACTGTCAGCAAAGGATAAACTGAAGTTGCCTGAGTTGCAAAACCAAATTGTTTTACTATGAAATGCTTGTGCTTATGCACATCGACTCCGCCAAAGGATATCTTGCCCATTGTCGGTTTCCAGAAACTGATTATCATGTTCATTAACGTAGTTTTGCCTGAACCACTCAAGCCGATTATTCCAAAAAAAGAACCTTGCGGTATTTCAAGATTGATATCGTCTAAAGCCTTAACATCACCAAATTTTTTAGAGATATGTTCAATCTTTATGTATTCTTTACTGACCATATCAATGCATAAGATACAATAGTCATTAATAAAGTTTACTTTTCAAGAAAAAAAAGTTTAATTGAATGGAATTTTTATAAAAGCAGCAGTAATATTTATAAATCCTTGTAATCTCCATTTTGAGAATGGGCATGAAAGAATTGTATATGAAGAATTACAAAAAACTCCTAATTATCCCGTTAATTATTTTTGCAATTTCACTTTTCATAATATTTCAGCACAATGCAAGCACTGGCGAGATTGTAGAAAAAGACGTCACCTTGAAAGGCGGACTAACAATCACAATCTATTCTTCAAAGGTTATTCCCCAGTTGGATGCAGAACTTGAACAGCGTTTTCCACAGGCTGATATCAATGTGAGGCAATTGAAAGAATTCGGAAGTGATGAACAGATAGGAATATTGATAGAAGCTGCCGAGGTTGAGGAAGAGACATTGAAACCTGCACTTGAAAACATTATGGGTATAGAGTTCAATCATGACAATTATTCTGTTGAAGAAGTAGGCAGCATACTTGGCAACTCTTTCTACAAGCAGATGAGAACAGCATTGATACTGGCTTTCATCTTTATGGGCATAGTGGTTCTGATTGCTTTCCGAGCATTAGTTCCTGCATTCACAATAGTATTCTGCGCTTTTGCAGATATGGTCTTTGCAGTCGCAATGCTCAATACATTAGGCATGAGGCTTTCTACAGCAGGCATAGCGGCACTGCTTATGCTGATAGGTTATTCGATTGATACTGATATAGTTATCACGACAAAAGCACTCAAGAGAAAAGAGGAAGGCAGCATTATAGACAGGATTGTTTCTGGTACAAAAACAGGGCTTACGATGACAATCAGTACTGTTGCTGCACTTAGCATTGGCTATTTTGTTTCACAAAGCTACGTTATCAAGGAAATGTTTATAATCATAATTTTCGGATTGATTTTTGACGTTATCATGACATACCTTTTCAATACAGGCATATTAGTATGGTGGATAAGGAGGAAAAAGAAGCATTAAAATGGCAAAGAAAAAATTACCATTAAGAGTGTGGATATTGGTCCTGTTCCTCATATTTGCACTGTTTGCAATAAAGCCTACTCCTAATGCGACAGGTGTTGAAGTCAAGACATTTGATCTTGGAGGAAATGCAGCTGAAGCAGGGCTGGAAAAGGGCGACATCATACTGAGCGTTAACGGCAATGCCATAGAAACAGTTAAGGCTTTTGCTGAAGAGATGGAAAAGCTCAGGGTTGAGCCTGTAGTGATTGAAGTTAAGACGGATGTTGAAGAATATACCTATAATGTCACTCAAGACTTGGGATTCACAGTAAACCAAAACCTTACAATCCTTTCTGTTGAAGAAGCGCCTATGCAGATCCAGGAGACTATTGTTTCTATTAATGATAACACGCTTAACAATTATTCAGACTTCAAGGAACTTTCTTCAGAGCTCCTGCCAAAAGACGTGGTAAAGCTGGAGACTGAAGAGAAGCAGATAGCATTCCTAAACAGGGGCATGCCGAATATCATAGTCGGCGAAGCCGCAAAAAGCAACCTGAAAAAGGGTCTTGATTTGGAAGGCGGTACAAGAGTGCTGCTAAGGCCGGTAGCTGAAGGCGAAGAGATTACTGACAAGGACATTAATGACATAATCCAGGTATTGAGCAACAGGCTGAATGCATACGGGCTTACTGACGTAAGGATTAGAAGCTCTGTTGACTGGAGCGGTGAAGCTTACATACTTATAGAGATTGCTGGGGTATCTAAGGAAGAGGTAAAAGAGTTAATTGCGCAACAGGGCAAGTTCGAAGCCAAAATTGGCAACGAAACTGTCTTTGTTGGCGGCAAAAAGGATATCCCCTTCGTATGCAGGAACGATGGTAGCTGTTCAGGTATCGAAAGATGCTGGGATCAAACAGAGCAATCAGCCTGCAAGTTCAGGTTCGTTATCCATGTGAGCCCAGAAGCTGCTGAAAGGCATGCCAATGTCACTGACAAGCTTGATGTAGTGCTCTCAAAAGACGGCAGGGAAATTCTTAGCGAAAACATCGACTTTTACCTTGACGGAAAGCTGGTTGACAGCCTCCAAATAGGTTCAGACCTGAAAGGCTCTGAAACAACACAGATTGAAATCTCCGGCTCGGGAGTCGGGCAGGACAGGAACGCTGCAATGCAGGATTCATTGGATAACATGAACAAGCTTCAGACAATCCTGATAACTGGCTCATTGCCATTCGATCTTGAAGTAGCAAAGCTAGATTCAATCTCGCCCTTGCTTGGGCAGCATTTCATAAACAATTCATTGCTTGTCGGGCTAGTAGCATTATTGGCAGTCGCATTAGTCATTTACATAAGATATAGGTCATTAAAGGTCTTGCTTCCAATGATAATTACAAGCATTAGTGAAGTGGTCATAATTCTTGGCTTTGCTGCATTGATTAAATGGAACCTTGACATGGTAGCCATTGCAGGTATCATTGCGGCAGTCGGTACTGGTGTTGATGACCAGATTGTAATTTTGGATGAGGTGCTTTCTGGAAACAAGGAAAGATACAGCAACTGGAAACGCAGGATAAAAAGGGCATTCTTCATAATCTTTGCAGCTTATTCTACCACTGTAGCAGCCATGATACCATTATGGAACGCAGGTGCCGGCCTGATAAGGGGATTTGCCATAACTATAATAGTCGGCGTTACAATCGGAGTTTTCCTGACAAGGCCTGCCTTTGCAGCTATTGTGGAAAAGCTTTTCAAGGAATAAACTAAGCAATGGAAAAACACAAGATTATCGCACTGCATATTGCAAAAGATTTGCCTTTGAAAAAAATAAAAGCACTGTTGGAATTCAAGCTTTTGGATTATGAAAAAAAGGTAAGCATCTATTCAGTAAGGGATAATTCTTACATCTTCATATATTCCTTTGGCGCAATATTCTTCTATAATGTAGATGAAAAAACCATCAACAAGACTTTAGAAATTATGAAATCAAATGGCATCAGTATCTTCTCAGAAAAATTAAGGGAAAAGTATGAAGAAGATTATGTCGTAGTTGAAAACAGCACTGAAAAGGTTGGATTTGAAGAAGTCCATCTAAAACAACCAAACCTTGAAAGCGTGAGAATCTTAGCTTGGGTAATATCAAGATCGGTTGCTCTTGACCATTATGAGGCGCAAGTGGATGACATGATGGGAACTTTCTCCAGGTTCAACAGGCAGCTAAAGCTGAAAGGCAAGCTCAATATCAGCAGCAAAAATTTATTGAAGATAATCGGCAGCAACAATTTCATCATCGAGAGCATAATATCCAAACTTTCTATCCTTGAAGAGCCTGCAGCAACCTGGGAAAACGAAAAACTTGACTGGCTTTTCAACAAGCTATATGAATTGTTTGAGATTGAAGAGAGGTTTGAGATCATAGAGCACAAGGTAAATTACCTTCAGAACATTTCAAACACTCTGCTTGAAGCCAAAAGGAACAAGAAAGAGGTTATACTGGAACTTACAATAATAATCCTTATCTTCATAGAAGTCATCATGTTCGCTTATGAGCTTTGGTTCCCTTTCTGAAAAATTTCATTATTGTTTTGACTTTCATATAAGCCTTGAATAACAAGCTAAAAAAGAAACTTTTCTTCAACTCAATCGCATGATAAGGGCACATTTCCTGGCAGCAGTAACAGGCAATGCACTTCTTCCTGTCACAGACAGGATAAGATTTCTTTTTCATCGCATTCACAGGACACACTGCGACGCATGTCCAGCATTTTTTGCATTTCTTTTTTATGACCTTTGGATAGGCCATGGTATGCTTCAAGGCAAAAGAGGCTAACCTGTTCGGGACAGTTATTGTACTGGGTTTCCTAAAATCCAGCTTTCTCTTTCCAAAAGCCTTTATCTGGCTTTTATCTATCAATTGTCTCTCAAGAGCCCGCTTGTTTGTAAGTATCTTTCCATCAAATCCAATCATCTCTTCCGAAACAATGTCCATCGCAATAGCATTGTCAGAGGCCATCACTATGCCCAAGTTGACAGGGTCGCCGTTGCTCGGACCATCACCTTCCATGCCTATGATCCCGTCCATAATAGTCAATTCGGGCCTTATGTTCATCCAGATGTCCAAGAGCAGGTCTGCAAAATTTTTCTTGTTCTTGGTCTCAGCATGATAAGCCTGTTTTCTTGCTCCAGGTATGCAGCCGAAAAGATTCTTTACAGCACCTGTAAAAGTCATTAAAGTATGGGTCTTGAACTTTGGAAGGTTTATTATTAGGTCAACTTTATCCAGCATTTCAGGCATGAACATCTCTTTTCCGAACTCAGCCTTGTTGTTCTTTACTTTCTTAAGCTTGTCCTTGCTGAAACAGATTATCTCTGCGCCATGCTTCTCAGCAACCTTTTTCCATCCAGTCAATTCAAAAACCTCTTCAGATCCTTTTATTGTGATGCCAAAACTTTCTGCTATTATTATCTTGCAATTTTTTGCTTTCAATATCTTGCACAGCGCTTCAAGAACTGCAGGATGAGTTGTGACTGCCTTCTCAGGCTTGACAGGCAAAAGCCCGTTAGGCTTGAGCAATACAGTAGAATTAGGCCTTACCTTGAATGATATCTTTTCTATTGCTTTTTTTACAGCTTCATCAACTTGTTTTTGCTTATAGCTTTTGCAGCCAACAACTGATACCTTGTGCATAATTCTTATTTCTTTTCAAGGTTTAAAAAACTTTCATAACAGGAAAAAGCCCATTACAGGCACTAATAAGCAACCCATCATGCTGCTTTTTCTTATTCCTTTAATGTTGGTCACAATGCCTAACGCAGTTGCTGTAACCAATATCAGCAACCCTAAAAAGCCACTCATGAAAAGCACTAAAATCAATATGAAGATTATGACCGCAATGCATATTGTCTGATAATTCAGCCTTGATATTAAAGAAGAGAAACGCCTGCAGATGAAGGGAGTTATCAAAGCCGCAATGCCGCCAGCAACAAGGCAGACAGATAGCAAAGTTGCAAGATCTATTGTGCTTAATGCCTGTATCAATTTTGATATGCCTACGACAGCACCGTTCCTGGCTTTCTGTATGGAATAAAGCGTGACAAAACTTATCACAAAATTTGAAGTGCTTAAGCCTCCAAGCAGGAAGATAAACCCTTTCCTGTCAAACTTTGCGAACTGGGAAGTCAATGCTGCTGCCTGTGACGGTCCCAAGCCAGGCATGAAAGCGCAAATCCAGCCAGTGAAACCGGAAAGAAACACCTCTTTCAGGTTGCGCAGCCGTATCTTTAATGTTCCTGGCTGCTGGACAGGCACTTTTATCTTGTTATTCATGCTGAGCAGAAGCATGCTCACTCCAAATAGGCCTGAAAACAAAGGCAACAACGGCTCTTGCACAGAATACATCTCCAATGTTACAAGACCCAAGACTCCAGACAAGACAAATATCAAAGTAGTCCACAACTTCTGCTTTCCTTTGATGATAAGAAAAAGGCTTGCCAAAAGAATAAGGTGCCCGATATAAGGCTTTATCAGCGGATAAATCACTTTTGCCAGATAAATAAAAGGCACCACTAAGGCCAATGCCACAATCAAAGACAAGAGGCTGCCTGCCGTATTTATGAGAACAGCATCCTGCCCCTTGCCCTTAAGGAGCATCTCATGCGCTGGCAAGACTGAAAGCGCAGTATCAGAATCCGGAACCCCAAGGAAAGTTGAAGGTATGCAGTTAAGCGATTCCTGGCAGACTCCCATGGCAGCTATGGTCGCAGCAAGTATCAAAGGTGAAAAATACTGAAGCAGTAAGGGCGACAATGATAGCATTATCGCTGTCACAGTATTGGTATGCACTCCAGGTATGAGGCCGCAGACAGCTCCGAGCAATATGCCCAAAACTAATGCAGCCAATATTTCAAAAAACATAAAAGGCCAGTTCTTTAAGGCCTTTTTATTCTTTGATGCTGAAAAACAAGAGAATTTTCAAAAAAATTGAAAAAAGAA
>CAZFZD010000012.1:0-17607 GCA_964522895.1 Candidatus Woesearchaeota archaeon
AAAAAGCTGGTCTTGATGAACTAAGAAAAGAAAGGAATGATATCAGCAAGAATATTTCTAAATTAAAGAAAGAAAAAAAGGATGCAACTGATTTGCTTAAGAAAGCTTCGGCCTTGCCCAAAAAGATTGACAAGCTTGAAGAAGAGATTGATGATATAAAATTAAGGTTAGATAAGGCTTTATTTAGTATGCCTAATATCCTGCATGAATCAGTTCCTTATGGAAAAGATGACGAGGATAATGAAGAGGTAAGGAAATCGGGAAAACCAAACAAGTTTAATTTTGAATTGAAAAGTCATGTTGAAATTGCTGAAGAGCTTGGCATGGTTGATTTTGAAAGAAGTGCCAAAATATCAGGCAATGGTTTTTATATACTCTTAGCAGACTTAGCATTATTAGAACTGGCTATAACACGTTTTGCAGTTGATTCAATGATAGAGAAAGGATTTACTTTTTTACAGCCGCCATTGATGATGAGAAGAAAGCCTTATGAAGGAGTTACAGATATCAATGATTTTGAGGATGTGATGTACAAGGTTGAGGATGAGGACCAGTACTTGATTGCTACTTCTGAACATCCCATGGCTGCAATGTTCATGGACGAGACCATAGAAGAAGAGAAATTGCCCTTGAAGTTTGTAGGCCAAAGCATGTGTTTCAGGAAAGAGATAGGAGCGCATGGTATAGACACTAAAGGGCTTTTTAGGCTACACCAGTTCAATAAGGTAGAACAGTTTGTTTTCTGCAAACCAGAGGATTCATGGAAGATTCATGAAGAATTACTGAAGAATGCTGAAGAGATATTCAAGAAACTTGAGATTCCATATAGGATAGTAAACATTTGTACTGGCGATATAGGAACAGTTGCCGCAAAAAAGTATGATCTTGAAGGATGGTCACCAAGGCAAGAAAAATATGTGGAGCTTTGCAGTTGCAGCAATGTAACAGATTATCAGGCCAGAAGATTGAACATAAAATATGGAAGAGAAGGAGCACATAAAGAAGTATTACATACATTGAACAGTACAGTTGTAGCTACATCAAGAGTATTAGTTTCAATACTTGAGAATTATCAAAATAAAGATGGCACTGTAACTGTGCCTAAAGCTCTTGTAAAATATATGAATGGAAAGAAATTATTAAAAAAATAAGATTATTCTAGTTTGTCTTCAAGCCCTTTCCAGCACTTATGCAAGTTTTTCAGAATGCTCTCTTCTGTTATAGTAGAACCACATCCCTTGCAATTGTAATATACATTGCCCACGCAATCTGCAAGACAGACTCCGTCTCTCTTCACAACTTCAAATCCTTCATATTCTTTTGGATTCTCTACAACTTTCAAACCAGTATCTTCTTTACAATCGTGTGTTGATATTTCATTTTCAGGCAATACATCATGGCATCCGAGACATCTGAAATAATTAAGAACCATGCCTTTATGCTTCATGCTGTCGTATAGTTTGAAACCTTCATATTCTGTAGTTTTATTGTCGTTTGTCATGCAACAGTCACATATTCTTTGATTTATAAACCTTCCTATATTTTAACTACCGACAAGTAGTTTTAAACAGATATAACGAAATATTTAAATAATGGATTTTGGGATGTTTCTGTTATGAAAATCTTAGCAGTAGGCGACATACATGGAGATACTGACCTAGCTAGGTCTTTGTCTGAAAAAGCTGATTCAGAGAATGTTGATTTGGTTGTAATATGTGGGGACATAACGCAAAATGAGGCTTCTACTGAAAATCTTGTGGGTATGTTCAAGCAAAAAGTGCTTTTGGTTCCAGGAAACCATGAGAGCCTGGCAACAGCAGATTTCTTGGCTGAGTTGTATGAAGGAAAAAATTTGCATGGTTATGCTATGAATCTTGAGGATATAAGCTTCTTTGGCTGCGGTTCTGCAAATATAGGGCTCTTCCAATTAACTGAAGATGAAATCTTCCATACATTGAAAAAAGGTTTCAATTATTCTAAAAATTCAAAAAAAAGAATCATGGTCACTCATGTACATCCTTCAGGTTCCATGATGGAGAATTTCTCCAAGTTTGTGCCTGGAAGTTCTGGTGTCAAGAAAGCCATTGATGATTTTAAGCCTGATTTTCTCTTATGCAGCCATGTCCATGAAGCAGAAGGTATTGAGGAAAAGATAGGAAAAACTACTGTAATAAACGTGGGAAGAAAAGGAAAGATTCTGGAGATATAGCGAAACATATATAAAAATAAACTTCATATATTAAGATTGTAAAAATATGATTGACTACCTTATCTTGTTGTTGGTGCTTGTTTTCTTATCTGCATTCTTTTCTGGTTCAGAGATAGCCATATTCTCATTGGGCAAGGCAAGGCTAAAAGCATTGTCAAATAACGATGTTAATGGTGCTAAAGTTTTAGAAGATTTAAAGAAACAGCCACGAAGATTATTAATTGCAATACTCATAGGTAATAATTTAGTTAATATAAGTTCTTCAGCCATAGCGACGATGGTTGCAATCGAATTGTTTGGGGATATTGGGGTCGGCATCGCTACTGGGATTATGACTTTTCTGATACTTGTTTTTGGAGAGATAACTCCCAAGGCTTATGCAACACAGCATGCAGAAAGGTTTGCATTAAAAACTTCAAAGTTCTATAGCTTTTTTATCAAGCTTATTTTTCCCATAATAATTGTCTTTGAAAAGATTTCTATATTAATGTCAACAAGTCAATCGGCGCTTTCTAGAAAAGTTTCCACAGAGGAAGAGATAAAAGCATTGGTAGAGATGAGTGAAGAGAGAGGACATGTTTTGCCTGAAGAGAGAAAACTAATAGAAAATGTCCTTAGATTTAATGATGTCAATGTAAGTGAAGTAATGACTAATAGGGATGAGATGGTTTGCCTTGATGATTCCATTCCTATAAAGAATGCTGTAAACCATGTGAAGAAGTCTGGATTCTCAAGGTTTCCTGTCTATACCAAAACCAAGGATAATATAAGCGGTTTCATACACATAAAAGATATCCTTTTAGCTTTAAGCGGCAAGAAAAGGAACAAGAAGATTAAGACGATAAAACTGCCTGCACTTTTTGTTCCACAGCATATAATGCTTAGTGACATGTTCAAGGAATTTCAAAAAAGAAGGCTCCACATGGCCATGGTTGTCAATGATTATGGCGAGATAATAGGCCTTGTCACAATGGAAGATCTACTTGAAGAGCTGGTAGGAGAGATAATAGATGAAAGCGACAACAAGAAACATTTCCTTAGCAACCTGATAAAAAAAGTTTCTAAAAATAGTTACATAATCGATAGTTCTACAGAAATCAAAATAATAAATCAAACACTAGGTGTGGAATTAGCTGGAAAGCCCACGGATTCCATAAGTGCAGTCATATTGAAAAAGCTCAAGAGGATACCTCAGAAAGATGACAGGATTGAACTTCAGGGTAATGAGGTAATAATCTTGGATGCTGATAAGAAAAAGATAAATGAAGTAATGCTGAAGATAAAAAGCTAGTCCTTTATTTCGCAGTTCTCAAACAAATCTTCAATGATGCCTTTAAGTTCTCTTAAGAACAGCTGTCTTGGTTTCTTTATATTTTCATATCTCTTGTCATTATGTTTTCTTTCTCTAGGATAGAATGCCTGAATAGAATATTGCTTCAGCTTTTTCCTGCCTGTGCTCTCTTTCAGCCATTGCTTGATGCTTTTCATCTCCTCTTTATCATGTATTCCGGGGATGATTGTTGTCCTGAATTCATAATTGTCCATATTGGAGATTATTCTCAGGCAATGTTCTAACTTTTCCAGGCTTATGCTGCTGTTTGTCAACGCAGGATACTTTTCCCTTGAACACTTTATGTCCATGGCAACATAGTCAACAAGATTTTCTCTTACAAGCTCCTGCAGCTTTTCCGGAAAGCTTCCGTTTGTGTCCAGCTTGATCTTGTAGCCCATGGATTTTATCTTCTTAAGAAATTCTTTGTCCAATGTCAACAGCGGCTCTCCTCCTGTGAAGCATACGCCTGTAAGATACTTCTTTCTGTTTTCAAGAAATTCAAGAATTTTTTCCTGCTTAAGCCCCATGCTTCCAACTTCCATAAGCTCGGGATTATGGCAGTAGCCGCACCTGAAATTACATCCCTGCAGGAAAAGGGTGCAGGCTATCTCTTTCGGATAATCAATAAATGTGTTTTTTTCAATACTATAGATGTTCATACTTTGAAGAGCTTCCTATCTTTCCATTCTTCCCGCTTACCGTCATTCCATTGGTTTACCGGTCTCAGATAGCCTACTATCCGTGAATATCTCTCGCATTTCGTTCTTTCTTTCATTTTCAACCTCCTTTTCAGAATATCCAATCTCTTCATCACATTTAGGACAATATTCATGATCTCCTGATATGTAGCCATGCTTCGGGCAGATGGAAAATGTTGGAGATATAGTAAAGTAAGGCAGCCTGAAATTCTCTGCAATCTTTCTTACCAGAAGTTTCGTGCTTTCCTTGCTCATCTTTTCTCCAACAAATCCATGGAAGACTGTTCCTCCAGTATACTTCACCTGTAATTCATCCTGAAGCTCTAATGCTTCAAAGATGTCTGAGGTGTGGTTTACAGGGAGATGGGTGGAGTTAGTGTAATAAGGCGTAAAGGTCTCCTCGTATCTTTTTTCATTGGCTACAATGATGTCCTTGAATTTCTTCTTGTCTGCCCTTGCGAACCTGAAAGTCGTGCCTTCGCCAGGCGTGGCTTCCAGATTATAGATATTGCCTGTCTTTTCCTGATATTTTTCAAGCTGCTCCCTCATAAAATCGAGAACTTCTATGGCAAAGGCCCTGCCTTTTTCTGTGCTGATGTCTTCGCCAGGCAGAAAATTAGTGATAGCTTCGTTCATGCCCAAAAGTCCTATTGTTCCGAAATGGTTCTGCCAGTATTTATCATACCTTTCCTTAACTGACCTGAGATAGAACTTTGTGTAAGGGTAAAGGTTCATATCTGTGAATTTCTCTATGACTTTCCTTTTGATTTCAAGGCTTTCCTTGGCAAGATACATCAATTGGTCGAGCCTTGAAAAGAATTCTTCCTTGTTTTCTGCCATATACCCTATCCTTGGCATGTTGATAGTTACAACACCAATTGAACCTGTCAACGGATTGGAACCGAAAAGCCCTCCGCCTCGCTTTTCCAGCATTTTCTGGTCCAATCTCAGCCTGCAGCACATGCTCCTTGCATCTTCTGGGTTCATGTCTGAATTGACAAAATTTGAAAAATAAGGTATGCCATATTTTGCAGTCATTTCCCAGATAGGCTCGTATGCAGGATTGTCCCAGTCAAAGTCCTTAGTAATGTTATATGTGGGTATGGGAAAAGTGAACACTCTTCCTGAAGCGTCGCCTTCAATCATGACCTCTACAAAAGCCTTGTTGAACATGTTCATCTCTTCTTGGAAATCGCCGTATTTCTCTTCTTTTAGCTCTCCGCCGATTATTATGTGCTCATCTTTCATGTGCCCGGGAACCTTCAAATCCAATGTGATGTTCGTGAAGGGGCTTTGAAAGCCGACTCTTGTGGGCACGGCCATGTTGAATATGAATTCCTGCATAGTCTGCTTGACATCCTTGTAATTCATCTTATCGTATCTTATGAAAGGTGCTAGCAAGGTGTCAAAGTTTGAGAATGCCTGCGCTCCTGCAGATTCTCCCTGCAATGTGTAGAAGAAATTGACTGCCTGGCCCAACGCCGTCTTGAAATGCTTTGGGGCCTTGGTCTCAAGCTTTCCGGCCACTCCTCTGAAACCGCACATCAGCAAGTCCTTAAGGTCCCAGCCAACGCAATAGGCTCCCAAGGTTCCCAAGTCGTGGATGTGCAGGTCAACATTCTCGTGCGCATTCCGTATCTCTTCAGAATATATCCTTCTGAGCCAATAATTGCTTACAATCTTTGTAGCGATGTAGTTGTTAAGGCCCTGCAGCGAATAGCCCATGTTTGAGTTTTCCTTGACCATCCAGTCATTAAGCCCTATATAATCCTCAACAGCCTCAATCGTGTCAAAGAGGCCTTTGACATTACGGAGCTCTTCGTGCGATTTCCTGTAAAGTATATAGGCCTTTGCAGTCTTTGCATGGCCGTTTTCGATAAGCACTTTTTCAACCAAGTCCTGAACTTCCTCGACATCAGGAATATAGCCATCCTTATGCCTGTCATCCAATACCTTGATCACTTCCTCTGAAAGCTCCTTAGCCTTTTCCTTATCCTGGCCTCCGACAGCTTTTGCAGCTTTCCAGATTGCCTCTTCAATTTTGTCTATCCTGAATGTTACGACTGAACCGTCCCTTTTCCTTATTCTTTTCATAATCTTACCTCTTTTCTTTCAATAATTTTAACTCTTCCTTGAATGAATTTACGTCTTCGAATGACTTGTAGATAGAAGCAAAGCGCAGATAAGCTACTTTATCAAGTTTTTTAAGTTCTCTGAGCACATAATCTCCTATCTTCTTGCTCTTGATGTCCTTGTGCTTCTTCAATTTTCTTTCAACTCTTTGAAGCACTTTTTCCATCTGCTCTTCAGTTATAGGGAGTTTCTTGCATGATCTCTTTAGGCCTGCCCATATCTTTTTCCGGTCATAAGGCTCTTTCCTGCCATCCTTCTTTATTACAGAAAGCACATTCTGTTCAATGCGCTCATATGTCGTAAAACGCTGATTGCACCTTAGACATTCTCTTCTCCGCCTTATGGCCTCGTTCTTCTCACTGGCTCTTTTATCTGTGACTTTTATCTTGTTGTTATCGCAATACGGGCATCTCATTTTTCACCACAATATACAGCATACAATATATAGTATATTTATACAATTTTAAATACAAAATGTTGTTATCTAAGAGAATGATTAAGAGATATATAAATATTTAGGTATTTTATTTGATATAATAAAGAATAGATAATCAAAAATAAGCTTTCAAAATATGCCTTTCAAAAAATCATAAGATTTATATAATCCCGATAGTCCTATAAAATCATACCTTTTAAGCGTTTATACAAAATGAAAGATAAATTTGTTGTTGGAACACCATTCGATGATAACTTCAAAAAGCTAGTAATGGCTGATTTTTCTTATATGTGTGATGAATTCAACCTCTTGATTGATGATGAGGCAAAGAAATTGCTTTTGCTGCAATCTATTCAGGGACATGCAACTGAAGGGCATTGCTGTTTTGAAAAAGCTGCCTATCCACAGACAACTATAGAGGATATAGTCAATGCCTTGGACTTGGAACCGGAAGAGGTCAAGGCTCAAAGGCAGGTCTATATTGATGAGATTTTTGAGTTCAGAGACAGGATACTGTCTGGTGAAAAGGTTAAAAAATATCAGAATACTGAAGGAGAGCCCTTGTTTAGGATGCCTTTCTTCAACCATCTTGAGATTGAAAATCCTGGAGCAGCCCTGTTGGGGATATCCTTGGCAAGCAAGATGGATAATTATTCCCAGTGGAGAAAGAAAGTTGAGCAAAAGACTGGGCTTTACATAGGCGGCGGCGAATGCATTGGAGTCAATATTGATGAGATGAACAAGAGAGGCATGGAGATGCAGGATTTCAAGAAAAAGGAGTACAGCCTTGAAGAAAAAGCCAAGCTGGAAAAGGAAGGCTTGCTGGTCAATGATGTCGCTTCAAGCCCCAACATAGTGCAAAGCTATCTCAGGCTTTCTTATGGCTATGGCACAAGCGATGATCTTGCGATACTGTTGGCAGGGAAGCTATATGGGCTGGATGCTGCTTGGGGAATTTTCCTTTGCGATGCAGTAGACACTTGGGACAAGTATGCGCCATTCATACATAAGAACGGACAGGATGAGCAGCTGGGCTATGAGATAGATGATAACAAGGAAGTCTTGCTCAGGCACGGAAAAGTCCTGCCTCGTGAAGATGATGTATTAAAGTTCATATCGCTTATAGCAAAAGACAATTACAAGAAACTTGATGAGAACAATACAGAAGTAGTTGAGATGAAAAGCGAGTCCCAAAGATATCTCTTGCAGGTAAATCCATCTACTGGCATGAGCTCAATCCATAGCCATATGATGTTTCTTATGGACTTGAAGCCGCCCAAGATGAACCTTGGAGATAATTTCCGCAAGATAACAAATTCTCGCATGTATAATCTTTTCCAGGAAAAATTCAAGCAAATTTATCATTAAACAGTAATGTTTATATATCACTTCTATGTTTTGGCTCTTAATTCACTATTCGGAGGCAAAAAATGGTAGAATGGAACTTAGACCATGTATTAAAACAAGAAGATTTTGACAAGCTATATACTGGCTTGAAGCCGAGCATGAGCATAAAGAAATTCAGCCAGTATGAGCCATACAATGACTTTAGGCCTTTCCCAAGAACCTGCTATCTCTCATACAATGACTTTAGGCCTTTCCCACAAGATTGGAGAGAGAGAAGCGGGCGCATGAGGCGATAAGCAAAGGGATTGGTGCTGAAGAGCTTTCAGAATTATATCTTGAAACGCTTAAAGAGCAGTTCGGAGATTCACTTGATATCGATCCGTTGTTCAGACATGAATGGGCGTTGATTCCGCACTTGGTAAAAGCGCCATTCTATTGCTATGCATACAGTTTTGGCGATCTACTTTCAATGGGATTGTATTCAAGGTATAAGGAAGAGGGCAAGTCTTTTGTCCCTAAAATCGAGAACATTCTTGCGCAAGGCGGTTCCGAGAGGCCTGAAAAGATACTCAAGGAAGCAGGGATAGATGTCAGTTCAAGAGATTTCTGGCAAGGAAGCTTTAATCTAATAAAAGAATGGCAAGAGCAATTAAGCTCTTTCCAGTAAAAAAATCATAATTTGTTGAGTGCTTCCTCAAAGTCCTCCTTATAGGTGTTCCCTAGTTTTTCTTTTTCTTTTTTCACTTTGAAATACGGAAGCATTTTTCCAAAAAGTTCGAAGTCCAGACCTTTTCTTATTTCAGGACCCAGCTCTTGTTTTCTGGATTCGACATAATCTTCTGTCAAACTAAGCAAATCAGGCGCACTTACTTCACTATCTCCTATTTTTTCTTGAAGAAATGCTTTCAAGTCAAAAGACAAGCTGTTATAATTGTCAATGTCCGCAACTATTTCCGGATTAAGCTTCTTTTTTTTCAAGTTAAAATAAACATTTTTCAAGCCATCATGTCTTCTTGCCTTAGATTTAAAGGTCGCTTTGGAGGCCAAATTTAGTAGCATATAGTCTTCTTCAAAATATCCTTCAAGAACTCTTGTTTCTTTATTGTAAGGGTTTTTATCGAGAAGACCATAATCTGTTAGCATATCTCCAACCAAAGAATACAATTCATGTTGGGAAATTGCGCCTTGTTTCAGTTTTTTATGTGTCTTTTTTTGTATGTTCTTCAATTTATCTTCAAGCATTGTAGCTTCACCCGTGCTTTAGCTTCCAATCAAGGCTTTATAAAATTTATCTATCTTGTCCCTTTGGTTCCCCACTGTGCTAATGCGGCTTTAAGTTCCCTGCTCTTTGTTGAAGCTTGTTTCAGGCTTTCTCCTGCCATGTAGCCCTCTACTGCGTCTCTCATTGCCTTGGCGCCAGCGTAAGAGCCCTGTGGATGCCCGTGGATGCCTCCGCCAATCTGAAGCATTATGTTCGTGCCCATCTTGTCCATGACCTTGTCTATGACTCCTGGATGGAGGCCGCCTGATGAGACAGGGAATAATGGCTTTGTGGATTGCCAGTCCTGGCTTAATGTGTGCACTTTCTTGTTGCCCTTGTATCTCTTTTCTGTTATCATTTTTTCTATCTCAAGAACTTCTTCTTCAGAACCTACAAGTTTGCCTACGCCTGCCGTACCAATGTGGAGCTGGTCAACGCCCAGCAATCTTGCGCACTTTGCAACAGTATGCATAGACATCCCCTGATAAGGATCTCTTGTCATCGCAGCGTGCATCGCCCTATGCGCATGCATCGCCAAGCCCAAGTCCTTGCAGATGAGCCTCATAGAATTCACTGCTGCCCAGCCCGTGGTGATGATGTCTATCATGATGTATTCTCCGCCGTGCTCTTTGACAATTTTTGCGCGCTTTTCCATCTCCTGCACTGTGGGTCCTGTTATGTTGATTAGGTAGCTCTTTTTTTCTCCAGTCTTTTTTTCAATCTTGTCCCTGGCTTTCAATGATTGTATGACACGTTTTCTGAACGGGTTAAATTTTTGGTCAGAAAGGTTCTCGTCATCTTTCAAAAGGTCTAGGCCTCCTTCCCATATCTCTTTTCCAAGCTCAACGTGCTCTTTTGTGGTAAGGCCTACTTTTGGTTTTGCCACAGAAAGCATGAGCGGCCTTTTTTTCACTTTGAAGATTTTTCTTATGCCTTCTCTCCCGAAATTCGGGCCAGGGAATGAGTTGACTAGATTTTTACTGAAATGTATGTCTTCAACCCTTAATGAGTCGACAGCTTTCATGCCGAAGACGTTTCCTGCTACAGAAGCGAGAATCTGGCTTAAGTTTCCTGCCTCAAAATGCTCTTCAGGATAAGCTATCTTTATCCTGTCGCCTTTGATATCAAAAACCTTTCCTGCAACTTTCTGCACATGCTTTGATTTTACTGTTCTCATATCAGACCAGGTTCCAACAGAACTTTCAGCAGCTACTGCGCCGTAAGCTCTTTTTGCAGAAGACCATTTTGGCACTTTTACCCTGAAACTGACTATGACGTCTTTTGAGTTTGGCTTGTATTTTAAGTTTACAAAACTTTCATAATTTGACATGGTGGCACCTCTTACTTAATTGTTAGACTTTAGAACTTTATAAATTTTTTATTTTTCTTTTACTAGCTTTGAAGCCTCATTCCTTACCTTGGCAGCGTTTTTGTCACCGATCATGCCTGCTAATCTTTTTGAAGGCATTGCAAGAATCTCAGCAACTGTTACGATGTCCCTTTCAAGGAATTCAGTCAGCACTTGATTGTTTACAGTCTTTAATACAGTAATTGGATAAACTGCATAATCATCTATCATTTTCTTCAATGGATCATTTTTAGGATAGTTCCATGAAAGAAGATCAAGTTGCACACTTTCCGCATAAAGCTCAGATTGATTAGAGAATCTTGCATTTGTTACAAGCAGTACATCATCAAAATGGTCTTTAAGGTCAAGGAACCTAGCATAGACATATAGCGGTGTTTGTATGTTTATCCAATAGCCGGCTTTTGAGATATGCTTGCATTCGACCATCGTCCTTTTTCCGGATTTCTCTATTACTAAGTCTATCTCGTGGCTTATGCTGCTCTTTCCAAGCACTATCTGGTTTGTCTTTGTTTTATAGCCCATTCTTTCAAAGACCTTGCCCATGTATTGTTCAAAAGAAAATCCCTGATGTCCTTTCCCAAGCCTTATGACTGCCTTTCTTGTCTCGTATCTTGAAGCAGAGGCATCATCAATCTTTCTTAAGTATTTGAAAGCCATGGAGTAAATCTTTTTAGTTGAAATTCCGTCGTAGAGCTTTGACTCTATGTGCTGCAACACTTCCTTGGCAATTTTTCTTTTTGCGCCAGAATTCATTAAAGAACGCAAGAGCCTGTTCGGCTTGAATGGCTCTTTTTCACCATTTGCTTTTACAATCATCACCATTGTTGAAGATTATATGTTTTAGGAATTTTTAAGCCTTCTGTAATTTTATTCCCTGTAAGGGCAGTCTTTTTGGTTACAATCCTTGCATCCTTTTTCTTTTTTCTTAGAATGGCCAATTATTGCAGAAACAGATTTTTCAGGAAGCATGATGCATTCTTCTGTCAGATTGACGCCAATGTTCTCTCCAGGTATGAGCGAGAACAGTTTCTTCTGCTCTTCAAGTTGCCAATCATTATAGCCCGGGCTGAACCTTGACATGCAATAGCCTTTCTCTTTTTCAAGATGCTTGTGCAAGGCTTTTGCAGTAGATTCAACATATTCAGAACCAATCGCATCGTAGACCCAGCCTTTCAATGGCTGGCTGTTATTGAAAGCTTCTTCTGTCCTTTTTCCCAGCTCATTCCCGATGGTCACAATGAAAAGCCCAGCCTCTGTTATGTTCTCAAACTTATCTGTAAGAAAGGGGCTATTGAAAATGGTGTCTTCTAAGAATATTTTATCTTCTTTGACATAACAAGAAAAAAAAGAATAAATGCCCCTGGGTTCAGGGGAACTTTTTTCAAGGCAATCATCAATCACCTTATTCAGCCAATCAGGAGTGTTTTTGGATTGGGATACTCTTCTTTCCAATCTTCTCCTGTTGATCTTCACTTCTGGTTCGATGATTCTCATACAGTCATGTATTCCTCGTTTTTAAGCTTGGTAGCGTACACTGCCTTGTTCTCTATGCCAGCGATGAAGTCTATGCTTTCTCCAAGCACTTTTGCCTTGTCCTTGAAATCTGCCTTGAGTATGTTCGGGCTCGCTATTGCGCTGTTCAAGCCCACTCTTCTTCCCAGGCCAAGGAAAGCTTGCTGCAATGCTTTTGTCTTTCCCATTTTCGCAAGGCCAAAGCCGATGTTTGTCAATCCTACAGTGTACTGCAGTTCAGGGTGCTTGTCTTTCAGCATAGATATTGTCTTCAATGCGACCTTAGCGCTTTCCTCTTTTGTCGCAAGGCTTTCCAAGCCAGGATCAACAAAGACAAAGCTTTCAGGGATGCCGTTGCTGTTGGCATATTTCAGGAACTCCTCCACCATCGCAAACTTCTCATCAGCGTCCTTTCCCTCGGCAGCCTGGAACACAAGCCTTGCATTATGCTTGTTAGCAAGCCTTACCATATTCTCTTTCCTCTCTGGATCCAAGGTTGCAGAGTTGATTAATGCCGGCTTCTTACTGCTGTAAGCTTCGAGTGCCGGCTCAAGCACGTTAAAGTCGTCGCTGTCAAGGCACAATGGCACATCATAAGCTTCTTGCAATGTTCCCACTATCCATTCTATCGCTTCCTGTTGTTTCTTTAAATCGCCAAGCTGGGACACTGCAACGTCAAGCTCTTTCGCTCCCTGCTGCAGTTGTCTCTCTGCCCTTTTCAGTATGTATCCTTTGTCCTTGCTTTCCATCGCTTCCCTTACTTTTGGGCTAATGGAGTTCAGGGATTCGCCGATTATCACGAAGTCTTCAAGGCTTACAGATTTCTGGTCACGCTTGTCCATGAATGCCTGTTTGATATTGTCCAGACCGTTTGCAGCTTCGTCAGCGCTCCTCCTATAAGCGTCAGCCCCAATCTCTTTCGCATATGCCTCGTCGATAACTGCACCACCAACAATCATGCCTATCTGGTCCTTCAGGCCGAACTCCTGCAATACTTTTATTGTCTTTGCCATATTCAGTCTTGTGGTTGTGAGCAAAGAGGAGATGCCCATCAGGCTTGCATTGTTTTCAAGGCATTCGTAAATCAGTTCTCCTGTCTTTGAATTTATGCCCGTGTCAATGACCTTATAGTCGCCCATGGTGTTTACAAGCTGCCCTACAAGATTCTTTCCGATGTCATGCAGGTCGTTCTCTGCCGTGCCTATCACGAAAGGCTCTCCTTCGCCCTGGCTTTCCATCCTTGAAGTTACTACAGTTGAAACATCGTTGAAGACTTCCCCGTAAGCAAGCTGGAATGCTATGTCTTCGCCTTTTATTATTCTTGAAAGGGAATCTACAAGGTTAAAGAAAACTTTGTCAGGCTTCTTGTCCTTTAATTCATGCTCGAGGTAAGCCTTGAAATCGTCAAGCTGTTTCGGATTTTCAAAGTCCTTGAAAAAGTCGTCAATGCTCTTCTCTTTTTGCACTTCAATCTTCTCTTGAACAGCTTCCCTTTCTCCCCTTTTTGAAACAATCTCTTCATCCATCTTAGCAGGACATTGTTCGAGCATGGCATAGACCTCTTGCTTAAGCCTTTCTTTCAGTGTAGGCTGCTTGTCATCAAGGAAGTTCCTGTCGACCCATTTTGACGGATGGAATCTTGTCTTGTAATTGTCGATAGTGTGCCTTGAAGCAAGGAATCCGCCCTCAAGCTTACCAGTGAAAACGTCATCAACAACTTTCAATGCGTCTCCTGGAACAAGAGCCCCTCTTTCTGCTATGTATCTTACTCTCTTAATTATTTCAGAGTTCATCACATAAGCCCTGGGGTCTGTCATGTCGCCGTGGCTTAAGTATCCCACATCGTGTACAATTGTAGCGCCAATCATTTCTGCCATGAAAAGCGATAGCGCGGCTTCAAAACCTGCCTGCGTGTCTAGTTCGTTGGAGTCAGTGCTTCCGCCCGTGCCCCATACCGGCAGGTTAAGCTTTCTTGCGATTTCTGTGTAGTATGCCATTGTCTTAGGCCATTCAGGAGCACCATAAGCCACTATGCCTTGGTTTCCATCAAACCCTGCAGAGTTAGCGCCGAATATGAACTTCACGTTCTCGTTCGCCTGGTATGCCAGCACTAATCCTGCCAATGATTCTGCAGTGCCCTGGATGACTGAACTTTCAGGGCTTCCAGGAGAATGGACTGCAATGTTCGAGCCTGCCGCGAAAAGCATGGGCACGTCATTTTCTGAGCAGAACATTATCCTTTCTGCTATATCCTCTTCTATCTTTAGCGGCGAGACAGGTTCAAGGTAAGCTGCAAAGAAAGGCTTTTCCCTTAATGATTGTTCAGAGCCTGCAACTTTCAAAGCCACTTCGTGGATCTTTTCAATGTCCTGCATATTAGTTGCAGAAGTGATTATCGGCTTGTTGGAGTTGGTGACCATTGCCTTGAACACTTCCTTGTAAATCTCTTCAGGCTCAACGTCGCAAGGTAGCCCAGTGCTCATGAGGAAATCAAACTCCTTGAGGTTTTCCAATAAAGTTATGTTCCTCGCAACATCTGCAAGCCTTGTCTGCTCTGGTTTTTCAGTTTCCATGTCCACTTGGAACCTTAAGTCTGAGCCCGGTCCGTAGAAAGTGTTTCCCACTTCTACCTGCAGGAAATCCCTGCCTGTCTGATCATAAAGGTTGAACCCGTGGTTTGCCCTTCCAAGGACATCCCTCACCAACGGTTCAGGCATTGTTATTACATCGCCCGGCTTTTCTTTTGCGCCTGCTTCCTTAAGCAGTTTCTTGGCTTTCTCATTAGGAACGTATGCTCCCGTATCTTCAAGAATTCTCATGGCATCCTTTACCATAGATTCAGTTTCAGCTTCTGATAAATAGCTTATCAGTGGTTTTCTGGCCATTTTTTTCTCTCCTCCTTTTTATGGTTCGATTATAGTACGAACGTCTGACTTGAAATTGATTAAGTCTTCTAATGTTTGGTTTACTAATTTTTTGTCCAGAGGAATCTTTTTTGTTATACAGTTTGAAAGGTCTATCTTCTTGTTCTTGGCCAGGTCCATAAGCAATGGCATCTCCTGCAGCAGATGGTCGGCCGAGCCTATTATCTTCGCTTCCTTCAACAGTATGTCTGAGTATGGGAGCAGCTCTAATGGTTTATTGCCAATGCCCACGATGACTGCCCTGCCGAAAGTTGCCAATGACTTCACTGATTGCTGCATTGTCTTAGGCAGGCCGATAAGTTCCATGGCCACGTCAACGCCGTTGCATTGCTTTAAGATTTCAGAAACAGGATCGTGTTTTGAAGCGTCAATAGGTATTGCACCGTATTGCTTTGCCAACTTAAGCTTCTCCTTGTTTATGTCGACAGCATAGATGTCTGATGCGCCGAATGCCTTGGCTATCTGTATTGCGGACATGCCCAGGCCGCCAGCTCCGTATATGGCAATGCTTTCGCCAGGCTTGAATTCCGATTTTATCATTGCGTGAAGAGTTGTTGAGGCCGAGCACATGAGTGCAGCGCCTTCTGCGTAAGACACTTCTTCGGGAAGCTTTATTGCGTTCCTTGCAGGCACTTTTATGTATTGCGCGTAGCCGCCGTTAGTGTGTTTTCCAATCATTGCACCAGTTTCGCAGAACTGTTCGCTTCCTTTTGCACAGTTGTGGCAGGAACCGCAGGTAAGAAGGTAATGGAGTGCTACCCTGTCTTGCTTTTTTACTTTCTTCACATCTTTTCCCACTCTTTCTACAAGGCCGGAAATCTCATGGCCAGGGGTAAGCGGAAGGTTAGGTACGGTGGCAGTGCCGTCAAGGTAATGCGCGTCAGAGTGGCAGATGCCTGCTGCCTTGATTCTTATCAGAACTTCATCATTGCTTATTTTTGGAATAGGAACTTGTTTTTCTTTCAATTGCTGCCCTATCTGGTTTATCTGCAGGGCTTTCATATAGCCGTTTTTCTTTGATTTTTTCGCTGCCATATAAATCTTAGTGCAGTAGGTAAGAAAAATATATATTTAAAATTATCTCTATTTTTGAGTTGAACCTGGCATAAATCTTATAAATGGCGTGCAGTTTTTTAGAAATAAAATCTTATGGAGGCAAAAAAATGGACGAAAGGGAAATGAACATATTAGAGAAAGTTGTTAAAAAATTAGATGATGTCAAGCCTAGAGAGATTAAATATGAATTGGGGCAGCCTACAATAGAGAATGGACCTTATAAGTATAGGTACGAGGTTCCATACAAAGATTATATCATAAGATTTGAGGGACGCCATAAAACTCCACCTGAACTGTTTAAAGTTGAAGTATTAAACAAAAAAAATGATGTTGTTCTTCATTGTTGTTGTACTGGCAGCGGAGATAATCGATACTCTTTGTTGAAAAAACAGTTAATCGAGAGTTATGCAAAAATTCACAAGGCCTTTGACAAATATAACAAGGCCGAGGCAAAAAGGAAGAAAGACAACGAATTGAAAAAACTAGAAGATAGTCTTTGATTAGATTAATGTAGGTATAATTTGGTAAGAAGCAAGGTAAGTATAACAATGGAAGGAGAGTTGCCTTACTATCATCTTTATCTGTTGTTCCAGAAGACTAAATTTCTCTTTCTATAATTAGGGGTTCTCAAAAATTGAAACTAATCACCGTTATGCTCTTTTTTCTGAAAGAAAAAACCGAAGAACTTGTTTTTAGTCTCAGTTATTTTTTTTGACTTATAATTTTTTTACTAAAATCGCAAATAGGGGTTTAAATCCTTGTTTTTCATAAAATTTTATTAGAGAATTTATATCTACACTTGAAGCGGCAACCTTTATAATCTTATAGTTTTCATTTTTTGCAATTTTAAAAAAATATTTCATAAATTTAGAACCTATGTTTTTATCTCGATATTTTTTGACTACATATATAGAATCAATATCTAAATATTTTTGATTTTTTTTAATAGTGTGTTTACTACTTGTTGCTTTTTCACGTGTCGCCAAAAAATATCCAACTATTTTGTTGTTTTCTTCTGCAACGAGAGTTATGTTATTTGTGATATTTTCTTGAAATTCTTTTTTTGTTAATTTTGAGAAATTCCAAGTAATATTTTCTTCATCCCATTTTTTATCAAGTTCCATAAGTTTAGGAATGTCTTCAAATTTAGCTGCTCGAATCATAATTAGATTAAAATATTGCCTCTTAATAATAATTTGGTCGAAAATAATTAATTGCAACTAACACAGATTAATCCGAATCACAACTTACTTTTGCCAATAAAAACAACTAAAACTTTTATAAACGCCAAAAACCAAACCAAAGCCAATGCTAACAAATATCTATAAA
>CAZFZD010000013.1:0-16361 GCA_964522895.1 Candidatus Woesearchaeota archaeon
AATGCCTTTTTAAATTTTCTAAGAAAAGACTAAAACTTTTAATCAAAATGTTTGCTTGAAACTGCCGACCTTATTCTTGATTTTAATGTGCCAGGAACTTCAACGCCTTGAGAAGAGGCCTCATTCAGATGAGAAACAAGCTCTTTTTCTGCCTTGTTAAGATCATAATAAAGGCCCAAAAAATTGTCAGTCTTAAGCATCTTTTTCTTTATCTCTTCTACCTTCTGCAATGATACATTAAGCTTGTCAATGAACTTGTTATCGTCCTTAAGCATGTTCCCAACAACGCTTGGTTTTGGCTGGAATTTTTCTGTTTCTATAAATTCTTCTTCTTCCAAATCAGAGGGCTTAGGCACTGGTATCTCTTCTTCAACCTTTGGTTTTACATTATTCAAATCTACAAAACCATCATCATCCTTTGGAGCAGTCCTGTCAATAGGCATTGATTTTATCATAGAACTTTGTTTCAATTCTTCTATCTCATCATCTACATTAAGCCTATTTTCCTGTTTTTTAGGTTCAGGTCTTAATGGAATTGAACGATAATTATTCCTCTGCATCCGCTTAAGCCTATCTTTTACAGATTCTACCCCTTTATTTCCAGAATATGCCATATCAGCCGCAATAAATAATGCCAGATTAATAAACTTTTCTGCTAAATGCTGTCTAAAGGACTCTTCACGCCCTGCAATTGTTTCTTTGAAACCTTAGTGTAGAACTGCGTTGTCTGGAGATTAGAATGGGCCAAAAGCTCCTGTATCAATCTTATATCTGTCCCGGATTCAAGCAAATGTGTTGCAAACGCGTGCCTCAGGGCATGGCAGTATACTTTTTTCTTTATGCCTGAACGCCTTGCAATCCTTTTTATCACATCCTGAATCGAACGTACTTCAAGATGGCCCTTCTCTCCAGGAAAAACATAAGTCCCATCATCCAAACGTTTGCCAAGATATTCTCTTAAGTCTTTTACAAGCCGATCAGAAAGTATGAAAAACCGGTCCTTGCCGCCTTTCCCAGATTGCAAAAGCCCTGTCTTGTCTTCAAGGTTAAGATTGCTCACCTTGAGCCTTGCGCATTCGGCCACTCTCAATCCAGCAGCATACATGAATTCTATCAGCAACTTATTACGTAAGGAGCCTGCATTCTCAATCAATAATGCTACCTCTTCCTTAGTCAGAACATCCGGTATCTTGCGCTGTTTCTTAGGAGTTCTTATCCTTAACATAATGCCTTTTTCCAGCATCTCGTCATAAAAATATTTCAAAGATGAACGGGCCAAGGCAACTGTTCCAGGATCATTGCCTTTGGACAAGAGATCTGCAAGGAACATCTTTATGTCATCAGTATTTACCTGTTCAGGAGCTTTATTTATGAAATTAAGGAATTTCTCGTTAAAGTAAGTGTACATCTTTATTGTCCTTTTTGACTTGCCTTGAATTTTCAATTCTGTTTCAATCTTTTTGCTTACTTCAGAAATATCCATAAAGTTTAGATTGATATTTTTCTATTTAAACATTCGTATAATGATTACCAAAAGTATATAAAGGATTGTCCTCTTGTAACCCCCACGGAGGTCAAAAAATGGGCAATGGAACATTATTAATTAAAGCAAGGATTTCAAAAAACAACGCCAACAAATATACTTTTCTGGAATATACTCTTTTACAACCAAATTATCAACCAGAAAAAGAGAATAAGCCCCAGGCAGTAAGGAAGTCCATAAAAGCAGAAAGCATAGATGAGGCATTAAGAATAGGAGGAGACAGTATCGCCAGAGACATATTAGTTGAAGGGCTAGAATATGGGGAATTAGAGGTTCAGTCGGACGGGAAAGCCAGCAATTTTGTAGGGCTAGTTCATAGACGAGTAGAGCTGCAGTCGGACGGTAAAAGCTACAGATCTGTTTATGGCCCAGATTTGCCTAAAACAACTTTTAGCGTATGCGAAAGAGAACTGGATTTAAACGAAGTCCAAGCATTATCACAATATACAATTAGCAGCCTTGTGAAAGCGCTAGAATCCAAAGAATAAACCTTAAGAAATGATAAACTTAGAAATAAACCTAGGAATCAAGGAAAATTTTAAAACAGGCTATACTACTTTATTCTTTAATCTGTCAAACAGAGAAAAACTTGATTCTAAAATCATAAGCAAGGCTTCTCAATATTTCAAGACCGGATGGTCTGGAATAGAACAAACACAAATAATGGAAAAAGATTCTGATAAGCTATATGGGAAAGCAGGACAAACCTTGGCTGGTTTTATCAGAGGAGTGAGTTCAATTAATGAAAACCCAACGATAGTCCATTATCACCTGTTCTCTGATTATGATGAAAAGATTCATGGAGCATATGTTCCAGAAGAGGTTGTTAAGGCAACTTATACCCGCAAGCTGACTCCTGATGAGCTTAGAGATGTCGCTTCAGAAGTGAAAAAGGCCCTAGAAGGGCTTTAAACAGCTTTTTAGGATTTATTAACACGCCTATAATGTATATTATACGCAGCTTTGTCTTTTCTTAGAGCTTTTTGAGCAATTTATGCCTACTTTTGCCTTGAAATGATACAATTTAGAGAAAAACCCTGGCTGAGAAATATTTTTGTTTTTGATTAAAACTTTTAATCTCTGTTTTTACACACATTTATTGCCAAATCCGCAAGTCTCACCTCTAGGACATTCCTCATTTGAAGTGCACTCCACGCAGAAATTACCCCTTGCACAATAAGGTTTATCCTCCTTACAATCACCATCTGAAATACATTCTACGCATTCGTTAGCATCGGAACAATAAAGTTTAGTATTATCAGTACAATGGTCATCAGATGAACATTCTGCACATATTCCTCCATCACATAAGCCTGTCAAGCATTGACCGTCAACATAACATTCAATTCCGGGATTCAGCTTACAAAGCTTTTCTTGTTCATAAGAGTCATCTACACAGCTTTCATGAGCTCCACAGCGTTCTTCGGCATGTCTGCAAACAACTAAGCAAATATCATCAGGTCCAACACAGATTTCATAATCGGATTGGTCACATTGATTATCTTCGGTGCAGAAATCGCATTCTCCATCAACACATGCTTCCCAACTTAAACAATCTGCATTGTCCTGACAACTTGAACCGGGCGATTCTGGTTCTTCAACAATACAAGTATTATCCTCACAAATCTCCCCAGCTGCACAATGGTCATCAGATGAACATTCTGCACATATTCCTCCATCACATAAGCCTGTCAAGCATTGACCGTCAACATCGCAGGAAATGCCAGGATTAAGCATGCAGAATGGCTGTTGAACTCCCTCATCATATATGCATGTTTCATCAAGTGTGCATTCCGCAATATCACAATTTACAAGGCAGAGGCCATTTGAAGTGCAACGTTCATCTGAATCAACATCGCATTGGATATCCCAAGTACAATAAGTACATTCGCCGCCCGTACATACTTCCCAACTTAAGCAATTTGTATTCTCAGTGCATTCTGCGTCTTCCACACAAACATTATTTTCACATATTTTTCCTGGATCACAATGAGCATTATCCGTACATTCTGCACAAGTGCCGTCTTCTTCAACACAATACGCAGGATCCTTGCATTCAGCATCTTCTGTACAATATATACAGATTCCCTCCTGGCAAGCAGGCAAAGAGCCCGGGCAATCTGCTACTTCTGTACAACTGACGTATTCGCAATTATTCTCTAGGCAAAGCTGATTCGGTTCGCATTCTCCATCTGCAATGCAATCTACACTTACGCAAGCATTGTCCTTGCATAAGTTATGGTCTCCTGGGCAATCAGCATCCGAATAGCAGCATTCAAACGGTTGATCTAATGTAAACGTCCTTTCATCAGTACAGCTAATCTGCTTAGTTTCCCTTATCAATATAGGAGTGAATGTTGCTTCAGCAAAATTAGGGACTTCAGATACTGTTTCCCTTGCATTTGGAGGTAGAGTGACTTCTCTTGTTTCAGTATTTGTAGAGCCGTCGCTGAATGCATAAGATAAAACCAACTTATTTATCTCTTCATCACCGGCATTAAATAGAGTTATAGAACAAGTAGAATAATCAAAACCCACTTCGTACCTTACACCATTACATTCCGGAGTATCTTCAAACATTTCCAAGGCAGTATCAATCTGGCTTTCAGTTACTCCCTGATACCAAAAGCTTACAAAGGTTGCCAGGCTTATGACTAATCCAAGAATTAAAACAAATGCTATTATTGGTGAAATGCCTTTTCTTGCCAGATCAATGTTCAATTTCTCAACCTCTTTTAACATAAATTAAAGGCATTTCAGGTTTTAATAGTTTTCTTTTACGCAACGCTTAAATAAAAGGATTTAATGCAAGATTGCATGCAAAAGCTATATTTCACAATAACGAATAATTGTAACCTGGAATGCAATGATTGTTGTTATGGAGCCGGACCAAGAAGGCCTTCGATTTCTGTCGAGGACATGAAAAGGGTAATTGATAATCTTCCCTGGACAACCCGTTCTATAGAATTAAGTGGCGGAGAGATATTTACCAGAAAAAAACTCCTTTATGCAACCCTAGAATATATCCAGTCAAAAAAGTTCAGGAAATTAAAAAGACTAGAAATCCAAACCAATGGCTTTTGGGCTACTTCTGAAAGAAAAGTTAACAGGACTATAGAAGAATTAATAAGCCTTGGCGTTAATAGTCTAGAAATTTCTTCCAGTACCGTCGACCATGTACAGGCAGGGTTAAATTTTGATAGGCCAAGGCTATTAGAGAAAATAGTAAGACAGCATGACATAAAGTTCTTTAGAAGACCCTATAATCCTTTCAAGGCCTCTTTTATGTCAGGGAGAGGTAAAGACGTAAAGCGGAAGCATCGAGGAAGTTATAGTAGACATATAGAAAGCACAAACTGCAATAAGTTTGAAGAACTTTTAGACATTAATTTCAAAGGAAATCTTTACCCTTGCTGTTGGATGGTTCCTGGAACTGAATTGGGAGATACAAGAGAGGAAAGAGTAGTTAAACTAATTGCCCAAGCCAAGAAAAATGATA
This sequence comes from Candidatus Woesearchaeota archaeon, assembly GCA_964522895.1. Taxonomy (GTDB): domain Archaea; phylum Nanobdellota; class Nanobdellia; order SCGC-AAA011-G17; family GW2011-AR17; genus JAHIMK01. The sequence goes on from CAZFZD010000013.1 coordinate 5,043, forward strand.
TTTTTTCAATATTACGAGGCAAAGATGGACCAAAAAAATTAGCTAAAATAATAGGATTAGATAAAGCAACTATTGAAGAATATTCTAAATATGGCCCTTGTACCTTGTGCTCTTACATGTTCAACAATGACTTGGTAAGACTCTAAAAGTTTTAATCAAAGCTTAGAATTATTTCTCTTTTTTCTTTTTTGTCTTCTTTTTTTCAATAGATTCTATAGTAAGAGGCATCTTCTTCTTATGACAGGGGTTCTTTTCAGTAGAGAATACATATGCTTGCTTTCCTTTTCTTTTTCTTTTAAGAATTCCTAGTTCTTCTAGTCCTGCTATAAACTGAGATAATGTTGATCTTACTAAATTATAATCCTTATCAGGGTAAAGTTCTTGGGCCAAATATTTCAAGCTTATCCATTGATCGGGCATCTCTTTTTGTAAGGCTGCTAATTTCCAGCAAAGTTTTTGTTGGGTCTCTGTTAAAGATTCCCAAAGACTATCATTTATTACCTCGTCTTCCATCATCTCTTCTTGTTGTAGTGGCTCTTCATGAACCTCTGATTCTTTTTCTGGATCTACTCTTTGCATTTGATTTAATTTATTTTCTAGAATCAAAAGCCTTTTTGCAAGCTGTTCAAATCTTTTATTATGCTCACCCATTGTCCCATCATAATGGTGTAACAGTTTAGAAATATGTTCCATGTCTTTTCTTAAATTAGTGAATGAAGATTTCACAGAAGTGCTTAAATTATCAATTCTTTGATGAGGATGTGGCTTCAAAATGTTGTGGAATCTTTTTTTTATCTTCTTGAATAAGTCACTCATTGTAAAAAATTAATACTTTATTATTATTAAAGGTTTCGATATGATTTTATTTTTTCAAATTTGAATAAAATTTTTACTAACGCTTTACTAACACGTTACCGACGCGTTACTAACACGTTACCGACACGTTACCGACGCGTTACTAACACGTTACCGACACGTTAGAGACGTCTACTAACACGTTACCGACGCGTTACCGACGCGTTACTAACGCATTACTAACGCTTGAAAACAGAAATTGGGCTAAAATTAAGGGAAAAATGGCTAATTTTAAGCCAAATATAAGCTAAAAAGTGAGATATGAGAGTTAAAGCGGTGTTTCAATCGCTAAAATCTCTTAAATTTTTATGAAAAATGAGAGTTAATGCTTTATTTTTTTGAAAAAATCTAATAATGAGCTTAAAATAACCAATATTAAGCAATACAAGAGTTAAATCAAGACTTACTAACGCTTTACTAACGCTTTACTAACGCTTTACTAACGCTTTACTAACGCTTTACTAACGTTTGGAATATTTAAAATTTAGGCAATAGGAGGCTTATATCCTCAAATTCAATAAAAATTGTCTATTAACCTCTTTTGGTTAGGATCAAATTGATAATATACTGATTCTAGTTCTTTTTTGGGATTCAAAGCTCTAAATTCAGGCAAGATAGTTAAGTATATTATCTTATTATTAAACCGTTTCTTTGATATGGGTAAGCCTTTTTTTATCAAAGAACAAATATAAGTACGCACACAGCCATCTGAAATGCCCATTTTAAGGCTTATATCTCTATATGTTACATTTCCAATCTCTTCTTCTAACTCATATAATACTAAAAATGTCAATAATTCCTGCTTAGAAAGGCTATTACACATCTCAACTATATTATCAAAAGATTTAGCTATTGTAATTTCGGGCTCTTTAACGCAAATTTGGCTATTTTGGGCCTTATGTTTAATGTTTAATGAATGTTTAGGAATTGAATATCTATCTGTCCAGACCCCCTGATTTCCACTGGAACTTACCTGTTTTTGGTCATTTTCAGTCTTTATTCGGGTAATTTGGTCGGTTAGAGTCTCTATTCTGTCCAGAAGTTTGTTTATTTGCTCATTTTGGCTCGAAATAAGCGTTTTTTGGCTCTCTAAGTCCTTTTCAAGCTTATCCATATGTTCTCTAGCTTTCTTAAAAGAACCCTTTACATTCTCTTCAAACGTAGAATTCGCATTATTTTTCTTATTATTAAAAGATAATATCTTCTTTGGACTAAACTCCATAACTCACCCCTTTTAGCCGCTAAGTGTTGAATAACTGCCTAATATGTGTTTAATCAGTGTTTAATCATCCAATGTAGTTGCTTTGCTTGCCTTTTCCGGCAACTGTTGGAAATTTGATATGCGGAGGCAGCGATACCTGCTCTGCCAATATGATTGCTTTCATATTAGAACGCACTATTGCGACATTAATAACTTTCTTTACAATTTCAGGATCAACTTTCTTGTTCTTTTTCCATTCTTTCATTATGTTGGACAGGGTCTTTTCCTTGTCTGTATAAAGGACATGCCCTCCAATTACCAGCTCGGCAATGTCGGGGTCATAATTAAGCTTGAATTCATATTTGAATTTCAATACTGATTTCTCTTCACCTTGTACCAAATCTGTAACTACTAGATTGGAATTTATCTTTAAAGGAGCCTTTACCGGCTTCTTCTTGTCTGCTATTAGTTTGTCAAATCCTAAACCTACTACTGGCATTATTTTTCACCAATCTGAAAGAAAATAAACTACTTATATAAAGCTTTTGCTACATTTCCGATGGTACTGAAATTCCAAGCAAGAAAAGACCGTTTTCAAGCACTTGTGCTGTGGATTCTACCAATAATAGTCTTGCAAGGCTGGCTTCCTTCTCAACATCCTTTCCAAGGCATTTGCAGCTATGGTAAAACTCATTGAATGTCTGTGCCACTTCAAGCACATACCTAGCCAATACAGAAGGCTTATTATGTGATGCAGAAGATTCTATGTAATAATTCAATTTGCCTAAAAGTCCCAGCAATTCCTTTTCTTTAGGGTGATGATAACTTGCATAATTGATTTCTGTAGTCACTTGTTTCCTGGATTTTCTCAGGATTGAAGTGGCTCTTGCGTATGTATATTGCACATAAGGGCCAGTCTCGCCTTCAAAGTCTAATACTCTTGCCCAATCAAACTCAATGTCTTTTACCCTGTCATGAGAAAGGTCCCAAAAGAACAAAGCTCCTATCCCTACTTGTTGTGCCACTTTACGCTTGTTCTTAAGCTTCGGATTTTTCTGCTTGATAATATCATAAACAGAATCTATTGCCTTATTCAATACATCTTCGAGAAAAACCATCTTGCCTTTTCTAGTGGACATGGTGTCCTGCTTGAATCTCATAAGGCCAAATGGCACATGATACAAGTCTTTAGCCCAATCAAAACCGGCTTTCTTTAGAACCTCGAAAAACTGCTTGAAATGCAGGCTCTGCCGCACATCCACAACATACAATGCCTTGTCAAAATCATATGTCTTTTTCCTGTCTATGGCTGCTGCAATATCTCTTGTGGCATATAAACTGGCTTCATCCTTTTTTTTCAAAAGGCATGGGGCAATATTCTCCAGCTTCACTATCAGGGCGCCTTCGCTTAGCTCTGTAATGCCTTTCTTTTTGAGTATGGCTATTACCTTGTCAAGGGCTTCGTTATAAGCAGATTCTCCTTTAAACGAATCAAAGCTTATGCCCATCATATCATAAAACTTCTTGAATTCCTCAAGGCTAAGATCCCTGAATTTCTTCCATATGTCTAAAGCTTCCTTGTCCTTGTTCTCAAGCTTGCAGAACCATGCCCTTGCCTCATCTTCTAAAGATTCATCATCATTATCATGGAACTTAACATAAAGCTTGTAAAGATATTTAATAGGGTCTTTTTTCAATTGCTTCTCATCGCCCCATTTGTTATAAGCTACTATAAGCTTTCCGAATTGCAAACCCCAATCTCCCAGGTAATTTATGCCTTTTACCTTATAGCCTAGGAACTTGTTAATTCTGTACAATGAATTGCCTATTGCAGTAGACCTAAGATGTGCAATACTGAAAGGCTTGGCTATGTTGGGGCTGGAATAATCTATCACTATTGTCTTTCCCCTACCTATTGTCGAGGAGCCGAACTTGTGTTTCTTCTTATGTATCTGGGTTAATATATCCTTGAAATAATATTCCGGATTAAGATAAAAATTCAAATATGGGCCTTGCGCCTTGATTTCGGTTATCCATTTAGGACTGCTCATTTTGGATAATTCTTCTGCTATGGCTTTTGGATCCTTTTTCAAGCTTTTTGAAAGTATAAAGCAAGGGAATGCAAAATTTCCTAATTTCACATCTGGAGGAATTTCCAAATAATCTTCAAAATTAAAATCCATTCCAGTCTCTTTTTTCAGGAGCGAGGAAATCTTTTTTCTAAAGTCCATGCCTTATTCAATAGGTTTTTCTGTTTAAAATCTTTACTTTTTAAGTTAAGCGTTATACCGCATAAATAGAAATTTTTATAAATCTAAAGGATATAATGCAATTATGGTAAAACTTTCTGAAAAGATGATAGGGCTAATAAAAGACGATATAGTGTCTGTACTTTATAATTCTCCTCGGGCATTGTTTGCAAACGAGATTGCCTGGGAAGTTAGGAGAGACAAGGAATTTGTCAAAAAAATGCTTTTGGAACTAAAGGGATTAGGATTAGTCGAAGAGATAAAAAAGAACTTTAAAGGCATGGAATACAAAAAAAGGTCAAGATGGAGACTGAAGCCTAATGTTGTTGATGCTTACGAATCCTAGCTCTTTTTATCAGCTTGTGTATGAAGTATGCTATGAAAATTACCAATAACGCCACTATGACCATATCTATCTGGCTTGAATAATGGTGTATTAGCTCCCATCTCTCTTTCAACAATAGCCCGAGCCATGCAAGGAAAGTGTTCCACATTGTCGCTCCCAAAAACGTGTAAAGAGTAAATCTCTTAAGATCCATCTTTCCTATTCCTGCAGGGATAGATATTAAGTGCCTTACAACAGGAATGAAACGGCTTATGAAAATCGTCTTTTCTCCTGCACGCTTGAACCATTTTTCTGTCCATTGTAAGTGCTCTTCATCTAATAATAAATATTTTCCAAATCTCAATATGAATTTTCTTCCTCCAAAAATTCCTATCCAGTAAGAGATTAATGAGCCAAAGACTGATGCTAGGCTTGTCACAAGAATCACTCCAAGAAAACTAAAGCGTCCGTTTGCTGCAAGGAATCCTGCGAAAGGCATCACAGCTTCGCTGGGTACAGGAGCTATCATGCTTTCCAATGCCATCAATATGAAAAGAACCGGATAGCCGCCTGTAGACATGGCAGCTGTTATCATCTCTACTATGAATTCGAAAAGCATTCTCTAAAATAATTATCTTATCTTTAAATAATTAATGTAAATCAAGTCTCATTAGCTTATCAATTGAATCATAGAAATCCTGCTTGTTAGAATAATTGTTTCTTATCTCATAGTCGGCTGATTTTATCACTTCATCAAGACCTTTATTGTTTATATCTCTCTCATCTCTTGCAAAAAATTCTTCCTTGGTTTGAGGATCTAACCTGTTCCTTCTCTCATATCTTACGTCTCTGCTGGCTGTGATTGCCACAACATAAACCTTGTCAGAATTGTTTCTCATTAGGCTTATCTCTGCCATACTTCTCAATCCTGTTATTATTGCCCTGTCAAATTTCTGGGCTTTGTCCAATGTCCTTCTCATCACTATGTGCATACCATATCTGGTTCTCCACTCATCACCTAATTTGGACATCTCTTCCTTTGTAGCTGGCTTTCCTTGGACCATTAATTCTTCCCTGAGCACATCGCTTAAGTTAAGCTTTACAAAACCATAGTTATCTACCAAATAATCTGCAAAAGTATCCTTGCCAGCTCTTGCCAAAGAAGTTACTCCTATTATCATTTTTCAAATCCTGCTCAATTCTCGCAGGTCGTCAAGAGTATAAGTCTTAATATATCCGTCATAAGTATTTGCAATGACTTTTTCAATCCCTGCATTCAATAAGGTTCTTGCACACATCATACAGGGTTTTGCATCTATCATTTTACCAGTCCTATGTAGCTCGCCATAGAGGTATAAACTTGCATCTTTTATGCTTACTCCTGCCACTGCCGCATTTATTATAGCATTATTTTCTGCATGTACACTATGGCATAATTCGTATCTCTCACCAGAAGGTATTTTTAAATTATCTCTCATACAGTAACCTTTTTCTAAACAATCTTCTTCTTTGCGTGCAGCGCCATTATAGCCTTGGCTCAATATTATATTATCCCGCACAAGAATAGCTCCATAATGCCTTCTCAAGCAAGTTGCCCTTTTAGAAACTATTCTTGCCTGGTCAAGGAGATTCTCTATTCTGCTAGGCCTTAAATTTTCTGACATTAAAACAGAGTTAATCTTATATTCTTTATTAAATTTATGTTATTTTTAATTTTTTCAGAATATCTTTCTTGCCTTTCCAGTCCAAAGCTTCTTTCAAAACTTCATCAATCCTTTCTACAGCAATTATTTCTACCTTATTCTTATCTTTCTTGTCTAATAGCACATCATTCAAATTAGCTTTGGGAATTATTACTCGTTTTATCCCTGCTTCTATTGCAGCCTCAATCTTTGCAGAAACACCACCTATTGCCAAGACTTCTCCCCTTACTGATAACGAGCCTGTCATTGCAGTGTCCTGCCTTACTGGAATGTCCTTTAAGGCAGAGATTATAGAGGTTGCTACAGCTATTGAAGCTGAATCCCCTTCAACACCTTCATGAGTCTGTATAAATTGCGTGAATACATCATATTTCTCCCTAAGGTCCTCTCCAAAGTATTTCAAGACAATGGCAGAAACATTCTTTACTGCCTCTTTTGCAATCTCTCCTAATTTTCCTGTTGCAACAAATTCAGGCTTCTTGCCACCTGAAGTCACTTCAGATTCTATAGGCAAAACGACACCTGAATAAGTGGCTTCACCAATGACTGCAAGGCCATTCACTCTTCCTATTTGTGCCCCTTCTGTAATTATTACCTGATATTTTTTCTTCTGTTCTATGTAACGATCTGCTAATTGTTTCTCTAAAGTTCTTGCTATCTTTCTTGCCCTGATTATATGTTCTCTTTGTGTATACTTTGCCTTATCCTCTAATGCCAAATCACCTGCTGCTCTCACAAGACCGCCAAGTTCCCTTAATCTTACTGTCAACTTGCCTGAAGTAGCAGCCATTTTTTTTGCCTCATGCACAATTAATTCAACTGCATCTTTGGTAAAATGGGGTATCTTTCCATCTTTATGAACTTCCTGTGCTACAAATACTGCAAGCTTTTCCCTATTCTTCTTGTTATCGTCCATGTTTGTGTTCATATAAACCTCATAACCATAACCTCTTATCCTTGATCTTAAAGCAGGATGCATATTCTTTAAAGTGTCTAAATTTCCTGCTGCTATCATTATGAATTCTGCTGGTACTGGTTTACTTCTTGTCATGGCTCCAGAACTTCTTTCAGACTGTCCTGTAATAGGATATTTCTTCTCCTGCATTACTGTCAAAATCTCCTGCTGCATGTGTCTCTGCAAAGTTGAAATCTCATCTATAAATAAGACGCCCTTGTTGGCCTTATGGATCATTCCCGGTATCAATCTTTGATATGCCGGGGTTCCCAAACCTCCAGACTGTAATGGATCATGTAAAACGTCTCCTAATAATGCTCCTGCGTGAGCTCCAGTTGCATCTATAAAGGGAACTTTTTTCTCATTAGAATTGTCAATTAATAATTTAGGTATCTGTTTTCCTGCTTTCATGCCAGATTTTTTACTAACATTCAGAAAAATGATGAAACCTATAATCATTATCATGCTTGTTATCATTGATGCTGCATAGACTATAGCATTGTCAAAAGGAAAAATGCTTTTTGAATAAAGATAATATGGAAGTATTGAAGCTATCAGTATGAACACTAAAAGGATTATATTCATATTTTTCATAGAACCCATGGCGGCTATTTTGGCCTTATTTACAAAATTAATGCCTTGGCCTTTTTTCATTGTCTTTATCAATGGCGTATTCTCATCTACTGGATTCGGAAATGCGAGAATATCAACAAGCTTTTCACTTGGCAATAGTTCTGCTAAAGCCAAACCAAGCATACTCTTACCTGTACCAGGGTCTCCAATCAATAAGACATTTCTCCTTCGTTTTGCGGCTTTTCTAATTATATTAACGCCTTCTTCCTGTCCTATAACCTGGTCAGATATCTTTTTTGAAATTTTTATATCTGCAGTTGTCTTATATTTCAAAGCCATAACAATAAACTAATAATATCAGAATTTAAAAAGATTGTTAAATAAAAAAATTACATAACATCTTCTTCACTGACAACTACGAAGTCCCCTACTGCAATAACTGCACTAAAAGGAATCATCCAGTTGCCTCTTTTATCTTTCTCAAGATTCAAAGCGTCAACATAAGTAGTAGGATTCTTTAAGAGAATATGCATCAATTCTCCTGTTCTAGTCTCAAATGTTATGTTTCCTACTTCTCCGAACTTTTTTCCGGATTTTGTCACAACTGTTCTTCCTATCAAATGTTTTGAATAATTTTTGCTATCAGGCATAATTATACCTCCCCTTTATGAATAAATAGCACTAATCTATACTTCTTTATAAAGTTTTCTGGAAATTCCAAAATAGCCCTGCGAGGATTCGAACCTCGGTCACAAGGTCCAGAGCCTTGTATGATTGGCCGCTACACTACAGGGCTATGCATAAATTAGATTAAATGGTTCCTTTTATAAAACTTTCTTAACCTAAATTAGATTTGAATACATCTATTACTGCAGCACCAGTCTTTACAACAGTGCTATCTTGAGAAAAAAATTCTGATAAATCCACATAATTCCCTAAAATAACTAATATGATAAAAATTAAAGCAAAGAAAAACATCATTTTTATAAAAGTTATTGCAATATGCTTTTTTGCACTTTTGAATATAAACAATACTAAAAAAAACATAATAAATCCCATTATTAACAATAGATAATCCATTTTTACCTCATTTTTTTATATATACTGTTCTAGTAGGGAATGGTATATTAATATTTTGTTTATTCAATGCGTTATATATTTTTTCAGTAGCTTGTAATTGTACTCCATAAGCATTCTGATAATCATCAACCCATATCCTTGCTGTCATTAACAAAGAAGAATCACCCATTTCCATGAAATGAACCTCAGGCGCTGGATTGTTAATTACATGCTCTATCTTTTTAACTGTATCCAAAACAACTTTTTTAACTCTTTTAATATCTGATCCATAAGCAACTCCAAAATTTATATTCACTCTTTGCTTCTCTTCAGGCAAAACATAATTCTGTATCCTTGTATTTGCAAGTATGCCATTAGGTATGATTATCAATTCATTGTCAAAAGTCAAAAGCTTTGTACTTCTTATGCCTATATCTTCTATTATCCCTAATTCACCAGTTTCTAATTTTACTTTGTCATTACGCTTTATGTTTTTGTCAAGTATAAGAGATATTCCTCCAAAGATGTTTGCCAAGCTATCCTTAACAGCAAATCCTATAGCAATACCTGCTATTCCCAAACCTGCTAGGAAGCCTGTAATATCTATGCCCCAAATCTTAAGAATAACTAAGAAAGCAACAATTATCAATATAACTGATATTGTTTTTTTCATCAAGGGCAATAAATCATATTCCAATGAAGTCTTTGTTTTTTTTGCCCAAATTATTCCCCATAATTCTATCAATACTTTTGATATTCTCATTAGCAAAAACATTGATGTCAATGTAATTAAGGAAAATATTATCTTTGAAAAAATAATTATTGCATTAAATTCCAAAGGCAATAAGGCAAGATATATCCCAATAAATACTATAAGATAATAAAGGGGTTTATGGATAGCTTCAATTAATTTATCATCTAAATCTGTTTTAGTCTTTCTTGTCAATCTTGTAATGTATTTTTCTAATATAAACAAAAACAATCTTGATAATAATATGAAAATAATAAGAATTACTAAAGCATAAATATACTTATTTGTCACAAGAAAAGATAATTTTGTTTGACTTATTTTATCTGTCAAAATTGAAAATGCCTGTATACTGTCCATTATGTATTAAACCAGTTTTGTTGACTTATATATTTTTTTATTCTGTTTTGGGTTGAATGGTCCGCAGCTTGCTGTGGCTGAGAGGATTCACAATAGATAGACATTTAAATAACATATAAGTAGTGTAAAATCATGTTTCAAACATCAAAGATTGAAAAATCGGATTTTTACCTGAACAAGGCTTTTGAAACCAGTCAAAAGTCTGCTAAGAGTAAAAAATACAATCTTAAAAATAAAAGGGAAAGAAAAAAGAAGAGTGAAAAATATAAAATTTTTGTATTCTGCAAGACCCTTAGAAAAGATATTGAAAGAATAAAAGATATGTTTCCAGATCCAGAAGAATTGAATATTTTTTATCAAGAATTATTTGATACCACCATAGATAAAGAAAAATTCGGCAAGGCTTTAGCTTCATTCACATGGTTTACAAAAAAAATAACAAATCTTGAGAGGGAATATAGCAAAAAGATTGAAGATTCAATTTATCTTAAAGATATTGAAAGATATAAAAAAGAATTCTATGGAAGATCATCTTCAATCGTAAAAAAGATTTCAAAGCATTTTACATATCTTGAAAATGCAAGAAAAACCTTAAGGAATTTTCCTACAGTCAGGACTAACATGTTTACTATATGTATATGTGGTTTCCCAAATGTGGGAAAGAGCACACTCCTTAGCAAGTTAACCACAGCTACGCCTAAAATCCAACCCTATGCATTTACTACAAAAAGCCTTATGCTTGGTTATATGGACAAGATACAATTAATTGATACTCCTGGAACTTTCAAAGATATGCTATTGAAGATGAATTGGATTGAAAAGCAAAGTTATCTTGCCATAAAATATTTGGCAGATTATTTGATTTATGTATTTGATATAAGCGAAAGTTGTGGATTCAATGTTAATGATCAATTATATCTTTATAATAGATTAAGAAATAATTTTTCTGATAAAGAATTTTTAATATATTTAAGCAAGAATGATATTTTAGATAAAGAAAAGATGGAAGGATTTGTAAGAAAAAATAGCTTATCTAATGTGTTTATTGATATTGTAAAGCTAAAGAAAGAGATAAAAAAACTAAGTGAGAAAGATTAAAAGCAAAAGACCCTCTCACACCTATATTTCTATTGGAAATATGCTATTAATAAAATAAAATAGGTTTAAGAGTAATAATTTCTTATGGAATTAATTTCTTATGGAATCAAAAAAATATTAAATTTATGATAAATATTAATAAAATAAAGGAAATATTTTATTTTTTATAAAATACTTCAAATTTCAATGAGAA
>CAZFZD010000014.1:0-15514 GCA_964522895.1 Candidatus Woesearchaeota archaeon
GACCGGGATTTGAACCCAGGCCACAGCCTTGGCAAGGCTGAATTCTACCACTAAACTATCGGCGCGAATTAAGTTGAAAAGAAATATATATTATTTATAAACATTATGGTTAAACAGTTATTTCAAATATTATGTCCGGCAGATTTGTAACAGGATCGTATGTTCCGTTATGCCTGATTGAAACACTGTAAGTGCCTGAATACGGGCCTTCAAACATGGATTCCAATTCAATGTCTGCTACCTCTGAATAATCTAGTTTCAGGTTAAGAAGGTATTCTCCGACTATGTTAGTCTCGTTCATATACATGTAAATCGGACCTTCCCTGAATTCGGGAACGCCTGTAGGCTGACCATTAAGATAATAACTCGGCTCCATCAGTTTTGCTTCAGTCCTAAGCTGCCACCTTATCCTGTCAGCTTCTGAATCTACGTAAAAGTCGCCTGCCTTTATCTCAAAAGGCGAAAGATATCTTTTTGATGCAGGGCCTTCGTTAGACACTGCCTTGATATTCTTGTCAATAGTATAGAACAATGTTTTTGTCTGTGAAAGGACATTCTTGTCTTTCATCTTCTGTATCATTGGCACGCCTGCCGACAATATTATTGTCAGGACTATGACTCCCAAAGCCATGTATAATACTGCAGAAATCCAAATTTGCCCTTTTTTTGTCATTTTGAATTATTTTAAAAATAAAAGAAAAAAATTAAGTTATTTATTCTTCTGCACATGCATCGATTGCCGTGCCAGTTACGTCACCAATCTGTTCAGTTGTCTGAGCACAGGTAACTTCCTTAGCATTGACATCGATAATAGGCACTAATTCTACCATCTTAACATCTTGTGCTTCCCCTGCCAAATCTGTGTCTGTCAAATCTACATCAAAAACACCGATGTCATATTTGGCAAGTCCAGCTTCACCACCGGAACTTATGTTTGCCACAGCTGCAACATCTGTCGGACTTTCAAAGAACCTTGCATTCAAATTTTTCAAGTCAATGCTACCATCGTTCTTTATAGTAAGCCTAACAGTATCTGCATCAACTGCACATGCAGCAGACAATGTGTATTGTACGTCCTGTGCACAAATCATCTGTAGATTCGCTTGTTCTTCTGAGGACTTCTGCATGGATTTCCCAAAAGTCGTTCCCCAGGTCATGATAATAGCTGCCAAGGCAACTGTAAAGCCAATCACCAGTACCGTCGCAATAAGCGGCGATATACCTTTTTTCTTAAACATTATTAATCTACCTCCCTTTTTTTCAAATTTAAATTAATATATTTAAAATAATAAGATTAAGATTTTATAAACCTTTCCAATTGTTAAGAATTTTCTTTTTTGTATCTTAGCCTGTACTTTGCCCATTTGTCTTCAGGGCTATACTTTGCAGGCTTTGTTGATAATGCCTTGGAACCGCATTCAGGACAAGACTCTTTCATTGTAAACCTGTTGCATTTCTTGCAGAATAATATGTGTTTCATCATTCTTTTCTCTTGAAACTTGCATGGCCCTTGCACTTCTTCATCTCCTGCATAATCACTTCAACAACATCCTTAATATGCTTTTCAGCATCCTTGTAATTGGAAGCAGTAAGCTCAAGCCAGTACCTTGGAGCGCTGACATAAGTCATTGATATCTCAAGCTTCTTTTTCTTTGCGAAATCCTCTGCCTTTTTTATGGCCTGCTTGATTTTATCAATACCATCTTCATCATGGCTCTGCAATGTTAGCTCGCCTGCAATCGAAACCTTTACAGGCTTTATCCTTTCCTTGACAAGATCAGTAATCTGCTTTGCCATGTCTTTTGGAACATCAAGCTCTTCAAGGACCTCGTTGCCCCGTTCCACTATCTCCATGAAACCTGCGCCAAATGAGCCGTAATTATCCAGAATCTTCTCTCCAATCTGCTTGTAGATGTCGCCCAATGAAGTGTTGAGGTTTTTTGCAACATGCTCAAGTATTTTCTCTGCTTTCTGCTCGAGCTTGAACTCTTCCTCTTTCTTGAGCCTTAACTGCAACGATACCCTTCTCAATGACAAGTCTATGTTGCCACGTTCCCTGTTAATGTTCAGAACCTTGCAGACAACCTGCTTGCCCTCGCGCACATAATCCCTTATGTTCCTTATCCTTCCGGGAGCAATCTCTGATATGTGGATCATGCCTTCACGATTGAAATATTCTTCCAGCCTTACGAATACAGAATGAAAAAGTACTTTCTTTACTGTACAGATGACTAAATCGCCTTCCTCTGGAAAATCTTTTCTCTTGAATACCATTGTGCTATCTATATCAAGCAATCTGGTCATTTATATAACTTACTGATAGAATTATTCCAACTCTTCAAGAACTCTTGCCTTGATGTCGCTTTTGCCGCCTGTAGGCATCGCCAGAGGGTTGCTGCATACTAAGCATTTTACTTCTGACGCACATTTGTTAAAAATATTCTGCTCATTCTTGCATTTTGTGCAGCGAACTTTCAGGAATTTGCTTTTTGGCCCTATGATTTCCATTTTATACTGATGCAACCTCTACTCTTTTTGTCCTTGAACCGATGACTGTTGTGGATTTTCCGCATTCCTTGCATTTCAATGTCAAGTTAAGTTTCTTGCTTGTCTTTGCGCCGGTCATCTTCCATGATGAAATTGCGCCCCTGGACAAGCTGCCTTTATTTCCGTAGCCTCTGTCAAGGTTCCTTTTTCTCATTCTTGCCCTTGAACCTCTTGATAAGGGATGAGTCTTGTTCTTGCCCCTCTGCTTTGACTGTGATACTGCCATCTCTGTATATTTGTTGCACTTGGGACAATATTTCCTCATCTTTTTCGGTACTTTCATTTTTCATTCTTGACGGCATGGCCGTTCTTAATAAGCATTTCTGCAATCTTATCAGGAACCTCTGCCTTCTGGCCTTCCTTAAAGGGGCCGTAAGTTTTCATGTCAGGCCCGACAAATTCAGGCACATCACATTTTAAACAAACAGATTTTCCTTGCTCTTCTTTACTCTCTTCTATTTTTAAATCTTTTGGTTTCTTCTCTGTTTTTTTTGCATCAGGAGCCTTGTTTAACAGCAATTTGTGCAATATTGACTTCCTGAACTCTGAAAGCTTAGCTTCCATCTCCTTGAACAATGAAACTTCTTCAGGCAGCATGGCACTCAAATCAGGGCTCTTTTCCGGATTCCTTGAATGGAACACTGCCAGCTGGATTATCTTTGATTCCCTTCTTTCGTACAAATCCCTAAGAATCTTTTTTGCATTGGTGATTTGGGCTCTGGTCTTTTCTGCCTCAGTCGAAGAGAAAACACTTTCCTTCTTTTCCTGCGAATCAAGTATGGATTGTTTCTCATTTAAGTATTTGACAACATCCTGGAAAAAATGCTCGTCCAATTTCTGCAGTTCAGCCCTGTAACGCTCCCTTCTTGCAAGATCAAACAAGGTATCGTATGTTATTACTATCTCTTTTTCTTCCATAAGTGTGAATGGAGACTAATTTATTTTAAATGTTTTGCGTTATTTTGGCTATCAAGAAGGCATAAGGGTCTTGCCAAGCTTTGTGCCGAGGCTTCCTTTCCTGCATGCCTTTTCAGAGAATTCTGCCACCTTGTCCTTGTCTTCGCCGTTGTATATGAGCAAGGGCACTGGATCAGATGAATGGGCCTTGAGCTTGCAGGGCGTGTTATGGTCGCACGTGACAATAAGCTTGAAATCATGCATGTCCCTAAGTATTGAAAAGAATTTCTTGTCAATTATCTCTATCATTCGCTTCTTCTCTTTTGGAAGCCCGTCATGTCCGGGAATATCTGTCTCCTTGAAATGTATGTAAAGGTTTTTCCTGCTCTTTTCCACGGCCTTGACAGACTCCTTAATCTCTTTTTCCAGGGAATCGTAAAGGTGCTTGTAAGCGTCACTAGAAGTTATGTTAGGATATTTGAACTTCCGTATCTTCATGCCTGCCAATTTAGTTATGCCTATCTCCAACGGCATGCCAACTACAGCTTCCCAGCCATGCTTCTTTGGGAACCTTGGCAGCTTGTTTCCCGCATCCCTGGGCAGTATTGCGTTAGCCTTGAACTTCCTTTTCCTGTTTACAGGATGCTTCTCAAGTATTTCCCTGCTCTGCCTTACGAACTCGTTTATTATCTCTGCTGTCTTTTCAGCCTTCTTGTTCAATGGCTTGGCTTTCTGGACAGTGAATTTCTTCTTGTGCCTTGCAACTCCGAAAGTGCCCTTTTTCTCGTAAGCAGGATCTACGTTTGATATGTCTGGAGAATATTTTCCGTACAAAACCAATACTCCGCGATGCTCTGTAGTGCTCTTGAACTTGAATCTGCACGGCAATTTGACTTTCCTGTTTATTGTCCTGGCAAGCCTTTTTGCCTCTTTTGTAGTCAATGAGCGGTGGACGCGCCTGTCAACAATGCTGTTCTTTTTGAGTGTCGCAAAGTTTGTCCTTAAAGCCAGAAAATCTTCTTCAAGCTTGAAGCCTGCGCCGTAAGCTTCCAATGGGCCCCTTCCAGTGAAATATTTCTTTGGATCATAGCCGAGCAATGCAGTGACTGCAACATCTGATTCAGGAGCTATGTTCTTGCCTACTGTATATAATAAGCCGCACTTTCCTTTGGCTGCAAAATAATCTAAGTTAGGAGTCTTTGCTGCCTCGAACGGAGTCCTGTTTTTCAGTCTCTTGTCAGGAAGGTCTGCTGCCCCGTCCAGAATGACAAATATTGTCCTCATTCTTTCCTCTTGAGTACAGTACAATCTCTTATGTACTTTGCCTCATAGCTTAGGGTATCGTATTTGAAAGGCTTGGGCTCCTCAAGGTCATATGTGGAAAGCTCTATCCTGTCCTTGTCTATGCTCGTGACATAGCCCACAACTCTTGAAACTTCAATGGTGAAAGATTTTTGAAATTCAAGTTCAACTACGTCTCCCAAGCTTACCCCTTTTAGATGTTTCATGCATAATATAAGTGCTTTATCCTATATAAAATTAATTAGCCTTATAAAGTGCTGATTTCTTTGAAAGAGAGTTAAATTTCCTAGATTGTTGAAAAAATTGGCTTATTTCATACAAAGTTCTTTTAAAGATTATTTGAATAATACAAAGCATGAAAGAAAAAATAATGGTTTTCATTGATGGAGAAAATGTGAATAAAGCTTCTCAAACTCAAAATTTCAAGGTTGATTATCTAAAATTGGTTGAAGCTCTAAGAAATAATAGAGATAACAGAAGGACATATTATTTTGATTCAGTGAAAAAAGAACCGAAGAAATATAACGCTAAATTAGGTTTTTTAGATGCATTAAGAAGACATGGAATTACAGTCTATACTAAAAACTTAAGAAAGAAAATTATCCGTTGTGAAGATTGCCCCATTGGAAAAGAGATTAAAAAGCAAAAAGAGTTGTTCTTACCAGATTCTAAATTAATAAAACCTTATTATATAGAATATCAAAAAGGAGTAGATATAGCCATTGTTACAGAATTATTTAAGATGGCCAGAGAAAATGCATTTGAAACGGCCATCATTGTGAGTGGAGATGATGATTTTGCTAGCGCCGTTGCCTGTGTGAAAGATATGGGTAAAAGAGTTGAAGTCGCTTCATTCAAAAAATCATTAGGTTATGATATGAGAGAAATTGCAGATAAATTAATTATTTTAGATGATTTCAAAAAAAGCGTTAAACTTAAAAAGAAAAAATGATTATTATGTTTAAACGGGAGCAAAGTGAGCTAAACTCATTACAACCTTCGGGTTGACTTTGCTCCTTTAATCGCTTTTCTTTTATTTATCATTAGCCTTATAAAGTGCTGATTTCTTTGAAAGAGCATGATACTGAAACAGGTTCCTGAAGATTTTATTGTAAGAGAAGTTGCTGACGTGAAATTGGGACAGGGAAAGTTCAGCTATTTCATGATGAAGAAAAGGCTTTGGAACACTCTTGACGCTGTCAGCGAGATCGCTAAAAGACTGAATGTTGATGTCAAGAGGATAAGGTTTGCTGGCATAAAGGACAGGCAGGCTGTAACCCAGCAGTATGTATCTGCAGAAAATGTTCCAAGAGTTGCATTGGAAAACTTGAGCATAAAGGACATTGAAATTGAATATTTAGGGCAGTCAAACGAAAGGATGCACACAGGATTGTTAAGAGGCAATGAGTTCAACATTGTTGTAAGAGACATAAGCAGCGGATTGAAAGCAAATGAAAAAGTCCCAAATTATTTTGACGATCAAAGGTTCGGCAATAGGAAAACCAACCATCTTGTGGGCAAGGCACTGTTGCACAAGGATTTTGCGAAAGCCTGCGAGCTGATGGAATTTGAAGTTGAAGGCAATGATTATGTTAATGCGTTAAAAAAGAAGATGAAACTCGTCAAGTTGTGTTTCAACGCTTACCAGTCTTACCTTTTCAACCTTGTACTTGACTCTTACATAAGAAAGAACTATGAGTTTAAGGAAGCTGAATACTCTTTGGGCAAGCTTGCTTTTCCGTCAGATAAAGTCAAAGATTTTTCAATACCCTTATTGCAGTTTGACACTGAAATTGATGGTGAGTTAAAAGACATATATGATAAGGTGCTTGAAAATGAGGGGATTGCTAGAAAAGATTTTGTCATAAGGCAGTTTCCCGGATTGCTGCAATCTACAGAGGAAAGGGAAGCTTTTGTTGCTGTGCATGAATTGGAATTAGGTGAAGTCTTGAGTGATGACCTGAATCCCGGCAGGAAAAAGCAAACCGTGAGTTTCTTTTTAGATAAGGGAAGCTATGCCACTATTGTGATCAAGGCTTTATCTTTATTCAGGCAAGATTTGCTAGTATAATGAATGCCTGCTCTTTTTCCAACAGAAATCGACATACTTCCAGCATCAGCGAAAAATCCATTGTTTTTTCTCAGCTAAGATTATAAAGCTTTGATATAGGTTAGCAAATATGAATGGAGGCAAAAATGCAAAAACTTATAAGAAATCAGATACCAATAGATACCATGAACAAACAAGTAAACTTGAGGCTTCCAGAACACTTGCTAGCAAAAGCAGAAAAACATGCACAAAGGCAAGGTTTTGGAACCATACAGGAATTCATCAAAGAAACCCTAAGAGAAAAGCTCTTCGAGAAGCCAAAAATCTCAAAGAAAGAGCTTATGCTGGTAAAGAATCTGACAGAAGTAGCAGAAAAGAACAATCTTTACGGCACAGAAAAAGAATTATTCGAAAAACTAAAGAAAAGTTTACGCTGAAACCAACAAAATTCTTTCTAAAACAGCTTAATAATTTAGACAGGAAGACAGCATCCCTGTTGCTAGAAAAATTAAAACTAGCAAAAAGAAATCCTTATCGCAACAAGAAGATTGAAGGCTATAATCTTTTCCTCTGCAGAATTAGATTCCAAGAGCAAAAAAGGGAAAAGCGCCTAATTTACCTCATAGATAAGCCATTAATAAAAATCCTTTGCATCTTAGACAGAAAAAAAGAATATAGAGATTTAAAGAAATATCTAAAGAAAAGTTTACGCTGAAGCTTATAAAATCCTATCAGTGAAGCCTCCCAACCGCAGCAAGCTGCGAGGTATTCAACCCAAAACGCAATAAATTTAAATACTAAATCCCGCAATTAGCAAATATGTTCAAATTTCTTAAAAAGAAGCTGAAAGGCGCGGTAAAGAAAGTTAGCAGGGATGTTGAAAAGGAAGAGCCTAAAATTGAAAAGCCGAGGCCTGAAGATTTCAAAAAGCCTGAGCAGGTGGCTGAAGAGATTCTTGAGGCTGAAGAAGTCAAAGAAGAGGTGCCTGAAGTCAAGATTGAAAAAGTGCCTGAAGCTTCAAAAGAGGTTAAAGATTCAAAAGAAAAGCCTAAGAAACAAGGCATGTTCAAGCGTTTCAAGACTGCTGTAAGCACGAAAAAGATTTCTGAAGCAAAGTTTGACCAACTTTTCTGGGAGCTTGAGATGGCAATGCTCGAGAACAATGTTGCGTTTGAAGTGATTGGAAAGATAAAAGAAGACCTTAAGAAAGACTTAGTTGACAAGCAGATAAAGCGCGGCGAGCTTGAAAAAACCATTCTGGAAAGCTTGAAGAAAAGCATTGCAGGGCTTTTCGAAAGCCAGGAAGCATTTAATCTTCTAGAAGAGATAAAGAAAGCTGAAAAGCCTTACTCAATAGTGTTCTTGGGAGCAAACGGCTCTGGCAAGACAACAACCATAGCAAAACTGGCAAAATATTTTCAGGACAACAGGCTAAAGTGCGCTATGGCGGCAGGAGACACTTGGAGGAGCGCAGCAATACAGCAGCTTGACATGCACGCAAAAAAGCTTAACGTGCCAATAGTGAAACACGATTACGGAGCTGATCCTGCAGCGGTCGCTTTTGACGCGATAAAGATGGCAAAGACCAAGCAGCTTGACGTTGTGCTGATAGACACTGCCGGAAGACAGCACAGCAATGTCAACCTTATAGATGAGATGAAGAAGATAACAAGGGTCGCAAAACCCAACTTAAAAGTTTATGTTGCAGAGATGATTGCAGGCAATGACTGCATAGACCAGATCAAAAGCTTTAACGAAGCTGTGGATATTGATGGAGTAATTCTTACAAAAGCTGATGTTGACGAGAAAGGCGGTACTGCGATATCAGTCACGCACGTAACTGGAAAGCCAATATATTTCCTTGGAGTCGGGCAAGAATATGATCAATTAGAACTCTTTAACAAAGAAAACATAATAAAAAAATTAGGGCTTTAAGCTATCAATATATTCTGAAGCTATCTCTACTTGTTCAGGACCAAGGCTGAATGCATTATCTTCATAGGAAGCTTTCAGAGCAGTATGAAGTTTTTTCTGCATGCCCTTGTATATTTCATTCCTTTCTGCAACCGGCCTCTTGTGATAAGGCAGCAACCTGTGCCTGAAAAACTCCATGGTCTTTTCCATAATGTCAAGATTTGACGGATTGCCGCCAGCACTATGGAACAGGAAACTGCAATCCTGCACTTCATCTCCAAGAGAACCGACAACGTTCACAAGCCTGTCAAGCCCTTGCTTGTCTTTCAAGAGATTTTCATGAAATGCCTGCCATCTGCTACTTTCAAAAACGAGTTCATAATTTAATATGCTCATAATTCTTCATCCTCCTCATTTTCACGCCTGATAACTTTTACAGAATCAAGCTTAAGAGTTATAGGGATTGGCACTGCAGCTTCCAGAAGCTCTACAATGACTTCATCTTTCTGCTGGTCAATCCTTGAAATCTTTGCCTTCTCGCGCTTGAAAGGGCCGGAGATTATCTCAACTATGTCGCCCTGCTGCATGTTTATCTGCACATTTACCTGTTCAAGCATCGGCTCTATCTCCTCGTACTTTACTGGCTTTGGCAACAGACCTTTTGCATAAGGCACGCCTGAAAAAGATTCCTGGGCTGCAACCTCGTCCCTGGCCTCAAGAAATATGTAACCCCTCATACCGTGGGGACGGATAATTGAATATACTTCCAGCTTCTTTTTCTGAACATGGGAAGCCACAAAGTCAACAACCTGGTCTTCCCTGTTTGCAGTTGTCTTAAGTGCGAATATTATTGTTTCCATTTTTATGCTATACCTGTCAAGGTTCCTACGACTTTTATAATGAACCCTATTGCCCCGACTACGGCCATTCCCATTGCAGAAACCTTCACAATGGTCTTGAATGTCTGCATGTCAGGCTTTTTTGTAACCTTAACAACCCGGACACTCTCTGCAGTAAAGCTTTTTACCCTTATCCAGAATTGCTTAAGCTTATTCATATGCCATAAAAAGTTTTAGAAGTAGTATATAAATGTTGCTACATGTTTTTTCTTGGATTTTAATCGTTACTTATAAGTAGCGAAATGTTTATAAAGTCTTAAGTTTTAGATTTTTATTGAAAATGGTCAAAGTTTCGTTGTTAAGAAAGCTTGGAATCGGATTGTATTTTACTGTAGCATCTGGAATTGCAGCCGTATCCCTAGGCAAAATTATGGCAACCAAGCCCAATACTTGGCAAGAAGGCACTAAGGCCTGCATGATGGAGAATATAAGGCCCAAGAGCAAGAAAGAGATAAGGCAGTTGGTTAGTTCTGTTGATAATCCCAAGCAGGCTTTTGACGCTGTTGTTGATAACATGAGATTTCCCATGGATGATTCTGAAAAGGCCAGGGAAATTAGAAAAAAGTACAAGCCATGCGACCGAGGATTCTATTCGTTGTCTGAAAGCTTTGCTATCGGAGGCGGAGTGTGCCGTGACGGCGCCATAGCGCATTGTGCACTGCTTTCTGATGATCTGGATTATGACTGCAAGGTCACAAGCCTGTATGCTCCTAAAGATTCAGAGAGGAACCATCATAGCATAAGCATTTTTACAGATGAAAAAGGCAAGCTGGGCTATGCTTCTTTCAATGATTCAAGCGAAGGGAAAGGCTCTATCTACAAAAGCCCAAGGTATGATACTCTGGATGAGCTGCTTGATGATTATTTCAGTAGTTTTGAAGCTTACAGCTTTTACAAGATGACGCCTGAACAGATGAAGTTCGGCAGGGGCATGGCAAGAGTTGATATTGGGGCTGGTGCTAAGAAAAAGATAAAATCGCATAATATTCCAAAAGGTTATGTAAGAATAAGGTTTGAGCCGATGGGGGGCAAGGATGAGCAAGATTAAGAATTTTGTTGCAGCCGCATGGATTGGAATGGCTTCTATCATTGGATGCCATGGTGCTATTGACAAGAGGCCTGAAGAAAGGGAATTGATTCTGGAAAGGCAGATGGTTCTGCAGAAAGAGATGGTGGATGAAATTATTGGTAAAGTTGACACTGCTGACGAGGCTTACAATTTTGTAAATTCCTATATGGCATTTCCAAAGAATCATGACAAGATGCTCTGGGGCAAAGACAGGTGGAGCTCTATGCTTGAAAGTTATGCATTAGGTACCGGCGACTGCGAGGACGGCGCAATAATGTTCAGGGCACTGCTTTCTGATGATCCTGAATACAAGGTTGATATCCTGATGCTGCGCAATAAGAATAAAGGGAAGCCGGGGCATGTGATTACTGTGTATGAAAAAGATTCAAAGTTCTCTTATGTTAGCTTCAATAGCTCGTTGCATAAAAAAGAACAGGACATTTCCTTGGATGGAACAGTAAAGAAATTTAACAAATATGTTAAGAACCATTATTCTAAATATTCTAGAGTGAATTTCAGTGATGAAAATTTGAAGTATGGAACTGATCTGAATCCTTACAAGGCAAGGGAAGCTCTCTGGCATGAGATGGAATGAGGGCTTAGGATCTTTACACAAAGATTATAAATTCTAATAATTTTATTTTTGTCAAAATAAGGCTGATGTGTTGGATGCAGTGATATTTCGGTTACTTCTCTTGTTATGGTCAAAAAAAGCTCATTGGAAGCGATTATCCTTATCTGTCCCTGTCTGGTTCATAAACTTTTTTTCTCAAGCCTATTATAATACTTCTCTCTTAATCCATTTATTTCTGCCATAATCGGAATATAAGTCCCTTTCTCTTCCAGAAGGTCAAGCCTTTCTCCAATCCATGTTATCCATATGTCTTTCTTGTTATGCTGAATCTGATGCTTTATCTCCTCAAACATTCCATCAATGGCCTTAAATCCGTCTATCATCCTACACTTTTATCCCATATATTTTAGCCCTGTCCCTAATCTCTTCCAGTGTTGGGAATCCTTTTATTTTCTTCCCTTTCAGCACTGATTTAATGCTATCCAGAATATCAGACTTCACGCCTTTAAGCTGTTTCCTGAACTTGAGATAGAATAATGCCGTGAAGATTATATGTCTTGTGTCTCTTGTTTTCTCTGCAACATAGAGCGAATGCCTGAAAACTTGCTTCGTAGTGAGATTTCTCTTGGGCAGGCAGTAGTAGTTTGTGATAAGCATAAGCTGTATACCATAATCCTTGTAAGCTGAAAATGCCGTTTTTTCTGCGTCCAGCTCTTCATTGTTAGAAAAGATTATTTCCTTGCTTGTCTTATGATAGATTATGGAATTTACAGGAACCCTTTCATCTATTGATTCTTCATAGGTTTTCAGCTCTTCAAGGAAATCCTTTGCATCAGGCCATAGCTTCTCATTTATCCCATATTTTCCTTTCTCTTTTGTTATCAGGCTTATCTTCTGCCCTTGCCTGAGCTTCTTGGCAATCGTTGTCTTGTGCAGCCTTGTCTGTTCCTGGATATCCTTTGAGGGTTTTGGTTCTGTAATCGCTTTGTAGATTTCGATTCCTATCCCTGACAGCGGCCCTGCAAGGTTTGGTGCCCGAGCCATGAGCTTAAGGAGCATGCTGACGTGCGTCTTCATCTTCGGTTCCAATTTCCCTCTTGAAAGCTTTGTTATGCCTTTTTTGCCGAGCTTTTGCGCTGTCCTATATGCCTGCGACCTGCTTATGTTAAGTGCTTCCGCTATGCCTCTTATCCCGTTGTTGCCTTTTCCTATGTTTGATAGTGTTTCCATCTCTATTCTTGAAAACTTCATAGGTATATTTATGTGCTAATTCTTTAAAAAGCTTTCGCATTTTAATATACTTTTATGGAGGCAGATAAGGCTTATAAACAGCAGGTTTCTGTGATTTCTTATGAAAAAGTTTTGGAACCGGGTTTTGACAGGCGCTATAATCATAAACATACCTATTTGGAGCTATCTCAGCTGCGAGAACCTTTCCTGCAGACGTTCAGTTGATTACAGGTATTCTGAATCTGAGATTGAGAAGATTGTGAGAGCTGTTGATAATCCTGAAGAAGCTTTTTACCGGGTTTCAGAGGATCTTGTGGTTGGTGAAAAGACTGACACCTTGCTGGGCTGTAATCCTGGTGAAAGAGTGCTTTCAATGAGAGAGAGCTATAGCCTGGGGCATGGCGACTGTGCTGACGCGGCTTTGGCTTTCAAGGCATTGCTTTCTGACAATCCCGAGTATGATGCCAGGCTTTACAGGGTTGCGCTGGGTTCTGATGATGTTTGGCGTACTGGCGCGGATGCAGGGCATTTTTTGGTGTCTTATGAAGTTGAAGGCAAGTTAGGGATAGTGTCTTATAATAATACTCTTAGTGATGTGGCTTTGCTTTCTAAGGCCAAGGGCTATCTTATGGAGAATTCTGTGGTTTATCATGATGTTGATAGGTATGGCAGGAAAGTTTTCAATGTGTTCAGCAGGCCTGTGTTTGATTCTATTGATGAGGCCATGATGTCTTTCAATAATTCTTTTAATCTTGGCGGCAAGATAGATTATGCAGAGTTCATGCTTTCTGATGAGAATTTTAAGTTTGGTGAGAATCTGTAAAAAATCATCTCTTTAACCTTGCTTCAATTTCTGCAAGAGTTTTTATTCTTCCAGCTTTTATGTCTTGTTCAGATTTCTTAATATTTGCAAGCGTTTGGGTTGACAATTCCATAGTATCCTCTTATAGCTGTCGATTTAATTAAAAAAAGAAAAAAATTAAGAGCTATGCTCTTGTGCGTTTTGAGCCTGTTCCGGAAGCTCTTCTTCAGGTTCTTCTTCTTCAGGTTCTTCTTCTTTATCTTCCTTGCCATGCTCTTTAGCTTCTTCAGCTATTTCTTCTTCTTCGGAACCTTCTTCATTACCTTCCTTACCATGCTCTTCAGCTTCTTCAGCTATTTCTTCAGGACCGTTTTCCTGCTCTTGTTCAAGCTCTACTTCTGAAGGGCAACTGTCCTTGTGGCGCCAATAGCCCTGACCTCTTCCATGTTCATTGCTTACCTTGTCTGCAATGTCTTTTGCAAGCTCCAGGATGTCCTTGGCTTCCTCGCCTTCAGCAGCTTCTGCCTCGCTTTCTATATCATCAATAAGCTGCAGCAGCTCTTCCGGGGTAAATTCGGTCTTTTCTGTGTAAGAAGAAACGTCAAAATCTATTTGCACTTTCTCAGGCAATAGTCCGCACTCAATGCTTCTTTGCAGTGCATAAGTATGGGTTTCTGCTTTCCTTGCCATCTCTGCTATCTTGTCGATTGCCTGCCTTACCCTTTCTCTTGCTGTTTCAGGCAGCTCATCTATCTCTTTTTCTGTCTTTTCCCTTACCTGCTTGCCTTTTTCAGCATCCTTCATAGTCACTGCCTCAATGGATTTCTTTCTTGCGTTTGCGCTGCGCTCCATGGCAAGCTCTAAGGCAGGAATTGCTGCCGGGTTGGCTTTTTCCATTGCCTGGGAAAGCTTTTCCAGGTGCATTGTTGCCTGTTCTGCTGCTTTCTCTGCCTTCTCAAGGTTCTTTGATGACCTGAACTGGCTTCTTTCCAAAGCTTTCTCGTAGTTTTCCAAAGCCTTTTCAAGCACGTCTTCCCTTTTCTCCTGTACCATTGCAAGCATTTCTGCTGCCTTCTCGTTTGCCACTGATTCCGGTGACTGGAACTTATCAAATAATGTGTCTATAAAATAGAACGGACTGTCTGGAGTTATTCCTGGTGATGGCAGCTCTTCCTGTGCTGTTGCTAATGGTACTAGCAATAGTAATATTAATAATAGTTTTGTTTTCAATTTGATTACCTCCTAGAGGATATATAGTTTAATAGGTTTTAAAAGTTTTTGAATAGAGAGGTTGCTAAGAAAACACTTTTAAACCATTATAATAAAACTATTAGCATGGAAAGAAAAAAGAGGATGAATGTTAAATGTTATTCGCTTGAGGCTTCAGGCACATTAAAAGGCATCATCAAAAATGGATTAGATTCCAGTACCATTATAAACTTAATTATTGCTTATGCAACTAAATTCTAGGATCTTAAAAAAGAAAGATTAAAATTTCCGCCCAATCTTTTTTATTTTCATGAAATCTCCCGTGCAGAAACAATAGGGATTCTAATTAATAAGCATAATCTTTCTAAAGAAGAAGCTATAGAGGCATTTGAGGAATTTAAGCAAGAATTCCATTTAAAGAAAATCAAGAGAATTGATTCAGATTTGGATCATGAGCAATTAGTTGAGAAAGCAAATAAAAAAATTTTGAAAAGAGATTCCCGCTTAAAGATAGGAGGTGCAGATATATGCATTATAGCCGGCTTTCTAAGAGAAAAAGTAAACATAGTCCATTCTGGCGATAAGGCGTTCTTGGAAACCTGCAAGGAGCTTGGCTTAAATATTGCACCATTGCCAAAAAGAGATATTGAAACAGAGAATAAAATCAAAAAAATCTCCAAGCACCGAAAACACTAATACATATTTACATATTTTTTATAAGCATCTTTTCTGCTTAATTTCTTGTCCCAATGTTTTGTTCTGAATTCTTTTAAATGCTTTAGAGTCTGTTTATTCTGTTTTTTAGTTACTTTGGTGCCATAGAGCATTCTAAATTTAAAGGAGGCAATTAGTGATTTAGAAACATTTGTTACTTCATTCAAGATATCTTTCTCTATTTTATCAAAATTTTCTTCTGTTAAACAAATATCTTCTTTTGCATGAGCCATTAGAGTACCTCCTTATATAATTGAGTTGCGTTAACTTATTTATAAACATTTTGTTATGAATATAGAGAAAAGGT
>CAZFZD010000015.1:0-14635 GCA_964522895.1 Candidatus Woesearchaeota archaeon
AATTAAGGTGATTCCCCCTTTTAAGGGTTATCACTCACTTTTTAGACAGTGCCAATAAATGGCAAGTTTTATATATGGACGATTTTCTCTAAAAATCAAGATGGACGGAGTTGTTTTCAGAGAATATTTGGACCGTGAACCATTAGAGCAAAGAATCAGACTTGAATTAGGGCAGCAGTTTTCTGATAGGGCTCTTCAGGTTTATTCTTCAAATCCAGAGATCCACAAAAAAATCAAGGATATAGCCTTTTCAAATATTTGGGCTCTTGCTGAAATTGATTTGCATCGCGGCAAGATAACTCAAAAAGTATATGATGATTGTTTGAAAGAGGATTTGTCTCGTTTCCCCGATGAAGCCATAACAGAATATTCAGATAATCTCCTAAAAGCTTGGATGCTCGGTTCCGAAGGATATGAGGCTTATTTTGAACAAGTTATTCAAGTTGCTAATTATGAATCTGATCTTGTAGGAGATAAAGTTTATGTTCCAAAATTGAACAAGATTGTTGATAAGTTTCTAGCTTCAATAAAAACAAGAGAGCTTGTTGTCAATAATCTGCTTGCGAAGAATAAAAATCAAGAATATGAAAGCTTTATGCTTACTCCTGATCAAACAAAATCAGCGTTTCAAAAAGTTTTTTCAAATAAAGAGACTTATTTGCAATGTGAAATGGATAACCTTGAAGTTGCTAAGAGCCTTTTAATGCTGATGAATGAAGAAAGCGATATACCTCAAGCAGTAGCAGAAGATTATCATAAGCAAAAAATAAAGTTATTCTATGATTATTTTGTCAAGGCAGATGCAGATTATCTTTTTGATTAAAACTGCTGTTCATAAAGATCCTTAACATCGTTTACTGTGTTTATATCTTTAATATCTTTCTCCATGCTTCTGAATCTTACAACTCTGGGGAATCTCAAGGCATATCCTGAAGAATAGCTCGGGCTCTTTTGTATTTCCTGGTAGCCGACTTCAACAATGACTTTTGGCTTTACTTTCACAGTTTTTCCGTGCTTCTCTGTAATCAATGGCTTCAGCTCTTTAGTAAGTTTCTCAAAAGTGATTCCTTCGCTTTTCTCTTTTATACCTGTGCCCACCTTGCCTATTGTTTTCAGTTCATCGCCTTCCCTACAGGCCAAAGTGAATGAAGAAAGCCAGTTTGCCCTTTTTCCCTCGCCCCATTCTGCAGCAACAATGACCAAGTCTAGGTTTTCTACATTGGGCTTCAATTTGACACCATAGCCGACTCTTGAACCTGGCTTGTAAATTCCATCAATCTTTTTCAGCATGACTCCCTCGACCCCTTCATCCAGAACGTCATCATAGAATTTTTTCAACTCTTCAACTGTAGAAACTTTTTTCTGTTCCACAAGAACTATCTTGTGCTTTACTGGCTTTACAATCTTTTTCAGTTCTTTTCTCCTTTTTTCAAAGGGCTCTTGGATAAGGCTTTTGCCGTCAATCTCAATCGCATCAAAAAGCTCAATCTTGACAGGCAGTTCTTCTATGAGCTTCTTGATATCATATTTCCTCTTAATCCTTTGTGATATGTTCTGGAAAGCAACAAACTTTTTTGTTTTCGGATCTATCCCAACAATTTCGCTGTCAAGTATGAATGTTTTTGCTTTAATATTCTTCTGGATTTCTTTCACAACGTCAGGAAATTGGTTAGTGACTTCGTCAAGATTTCTTGTATAAAGCTTTATTTCGTCTCCAAGCCCATGTATCTGCATCCTGAAACCATCGAATTTCCTTTCAGCAAGTGCAGGTTTTCCCACGATTGAAAATGCGTCTTCAAAATCTTTAGCCTTTGGATAAAGCATAACTTTTATTGGTGTACCTGGCTCTAAGGAAATGTCTTTCAATGCTTCCAGACCTTCTTTTTTCAATTTTTCAGCTATCCGGCCATAGTCTGTTGAAACATCATAGGCATGCTGCAGCATATTGGTCATGTAATTGTAAAGTTTTCTTGCGTTTTTTTCATTCTCGGGAATAATTACATCAACAAATTTTGCAAGCCCTTTCAATTCTTCAACAGAATCCGCATGATATTTTTTTAGCTTGCCAAAATCCTGTTCTATCTCTTCTTTGAATTTTGTAACTACCTTGCCACCGCATTCGTCACATTTGTTTTCTAATGTGAATTTTTTGCAATTCGGACAATAATGGAAAATACCCATTATCTTCGGAGCAAAAGCCCATAACAATGCGTCGCGCAAAGTGCTTGCTCCAACACCGGTCCTTAGGTTCTCAAGTATAGTACGGACAATATATCTTGCTTCTTTTGGTTTGCTAAGGTTCAACAATTCAGAGATTATAGCCACTTTCTTGTTTATTGCGCCGCTGCCAGTCATCTTCACCAGATTTCTTATGTTATCCAGGACCTTTTGCACTGTAAGCTTTTTCTTGAACAAAGGCTGTTGTCCCCCTTTGCTCATAAGCTTTTCAACAACAATGCCCAAGTCGCCTTCCCTGCTATACATGCGCTCAATCTTATCTGCAGAAACTCCTGTATGATTGGCAATAGCTTTGCTAACAATCTTTGTGCTGACACCTATCTCATCCTTAGTGGCTGCTGAAAACACTCGTCCTTGCATTAGATAGACTATGCCTCTTAAGTTTTTGTCCGCCTTTAGAAGAAGCCTTGCCAGAATTTCTGTCTTTTTCAAACGTTTAGAAGTGTTTTCCAATTGTTCATAAGTATCTGCCAATACGATGTAATCCATAGTTATGTTAATGCTTTAAGGCTTTTAAATCTTTTTCATCCTTTCTAAGTATTCTGCTAATTTCTTTTTAACCTTGATTTTAAGATTCTCTTCAATGTCCAGTTTCTCCACTTCATGGTCCCAGTCAATGTCAGGCAGTTTTGTTATAGTGCCTTCCATTTCCCTGCCAATATCTTTTATGTCGGTTTCAATCTGTTTGGCTTCTCTTGTCCCGAACATTCTTGTTGCCGGAAACTTGGTGAATGCATTCGCTCCCGCTTCAAGTATTCTGCCCACTTCCTTGTATCTCCTTGCAGTTGTGCCTGCTATGATTTCCATATTGGGAAACTCTGTTCTTGTCTTGGCAATCCACCAGAGGTAATCCTCGGTTTTCAAGGGCTTGGCATTTTCAAACATTGTGCCTTTCACAGGCTTCAATGCGTAAAAGGTTATCCTATCAAGCCCATGCTTTCTTATGAAATCTGAAAGCAGGCTAAAATCTTCCCTTTTTTCGCCCAGGCCTATGACAATAGTAATGCTTTTCTTTAATTCTGGCGCATTCTCAAACATTTTTTCATAAGGTGCAATCGGCTTGTCAGGACAAATCTCCTTATGAAGCTCAGGATTGATGCATTCTATGGATGCTGCAAGGCCTCCAATGTGCGGCTTAAACGTTTCAAGTTCAGCTTTTTCTAATGCTCCTAGGTTAAGCCATATCTTCTTCCCATAAACTTTTCTCACAAGATCTATGAGTTCCAACATCTGTTCCTGGGAATAAATGCCGTAGCCGCCAGTAAGGAATTCTATGCGCCAGCCAAGCTTTTTTGCCAGCAACGCTTCAACAGCAACTGATTCTTTTGTCCGCATGGCATTTTTAGAGTATCTTATTCTATGCTTCTGTGTTGAGCGGAAACAGAACTTGCAGGTTCCTAATTCACAGTACCAGCTTAGAAAGATACATCTTCCGTACCATGCTTTGGAATCAAAATTCTTGTGATAGGCTTCCTTGGCCTTTTCAATGAGTTCCATAAGACTATTACGCTTATTGCCTCATTATATAGTTTTTCCTAAAAATAAGAAAAATTATTTAAGTGCAATCAGATTAACAATTTCATGCAATTAAGCGAAGTTTTCAAGCAAAGGCGAAGCATAAGGAAATATGCTGACAAGAAAGTCCCTGTTTCATTGATACATGACATTCTTGAAGAGGCAAAACTGGCGCCTTCTGCAGGAAACACGCAAAACTGGAGATTCCTTCTTGTAACAGATCCAAACAAGAAAAAGCAGATTGCAAACCTTTCATTAAAGCAGACATGGATGACAAGCGCACCAGTCCACATAGTGGTCTGCAATGACAGTGACAGGCTTGTGGAGCTTTATGGAAAGAATGGAAAATTCTTTTCAATACAGAACTGTGCGGCCATAACTTCTTTCATATTATTGTCCGCAGTTGACAAGGGCTTGAGCGGCTGCTGGGTAGGCATCTTTGATTACAAGGAGATGCAAAAAGTTTTAGAGCTGCCTGAAAACATATATCCTGACGCAATAATCACATTAGGATACAGTGAAGAGCTCAAGAATACGCCAAGGATGCGCAATGAAGTTGAGAACATGACTTACTTCAACAAATGGGGCAACAAGAAGCATGTTGAAGACAAGCCCAAGCTGAAGGACAGGATAAAGAAAACTATAAAGAAATAATCATCGCTCTTCAAATTCTATCTTGATCAATCTTGAACTTAATTTTTCTGCAAAGTGCTTGTTCATCTCGGAAAAATTATCCCTGTTCTTTTTGAAATACCTGAGTCTCTTGTTCAAACCCAATTCTGCGTTACTCATGACATTCTTTATTCTTGCAATGTTTGTGTTGAAATCAAGCTGCTTTTTTTCAAGAATTATGTCAGGCGAAACAGTGATAGTATAAATCCCTGTGCTGACTGCAACCCTGCAATCAAATTCATGCATCTTTGTGGCATCAACATTGCTTATCCTATGCAAAAGGTTCCTGCACATATAAAAATCATTCTCTGACGGCACTTGCGAGAAGTCATAACTCTTGTTGCTGTTTTTCTTAACCGGATGAAAATGATAGAAACTCAATTCTTCAAGATTATCTTTGACTAGGTAATCGACAAGGCTTGTTTCTATCCTTGAACTGCTCATGCTTTGGTCATAACCGCATTCCTGCCAAATCTCTTTTCCATCAGCATACCTTGCATAATACCAAGCCTCTTCCATTTCCGCTTCTCTTGCCATCCTAAGCAAATCCTTTTCCCCCAAGGCCCTGCTTCTGTCGGTCCTGATAAAATTAGGAGTCTCGTTAACATACAAGGGGGCCTTATTCTGCCAGATTATTGGGCTTACCTCAGTATGCCTGGGGCTTATATTCTGGCCAGGACACCCTGCCATTATGCTCAATATGCCTGCTGCCATTATGTTAGCAAATTTCATGGAATTTTCGAATAAAAGGTACTATTTAAATCTTCACTAAAAAAGGGTTAAATTTAAATACTAAAGGAATCGTAATCTCCAGCATGAAAGAGCTGTTAGATAAGATAAAAGGTTACAATGAAATAATTGGACTACGGCATCATGCTAATGCTGATAATTCTGAGATATACAGGATAGCGCTCAAGAATCTTGATGGCAACAGAGAAAAATTAAAAAAATGCCAGGTGGTGGCAAGGATTGCTGCTGAAGAGCATCCTGTAGAAGATACCAGGCAATTTCTCAACATTGTAGCATTATACAGCCTGGCTGCAGCTATCGAATACAATATTATCGATAAAAAGCTTTACACTGTAAGCTCCAAATGCAGTGTTGATTCTGTAAGACAATCAAGTTAATATTCTGAATTTTAATGTTTTTTGTAAGGAGGATTATAATGCAAGTTGTAAAAGATTTCAAATGGAAAAAAGGATTGAATGTTGAGGATCTTGTGGATAGCCTTGGCACTGTGGGCTTTCAGAGTGTTGAATTGAGAAAGGCTGTGGACACGATAATCAGCATGAAAAAGAATGGTGCAAAAATATTTCTGACTTTTACCTCGAACATGGTCACATCCGGCTTGAGGGGATTTTTTGCGCAATTGGTAAAGCTGAATATGGTAAACATGATAGTAACTACAGCAGGCGCCATTGAGGAAGACATGATGAAAGCGTATGGTGAAAAGTTCGTCATAGGAGATTTTGGTTCTGATGATGTTGAACTGCATGAGAAAGGTGCGAACAGGGTGGGCAACCTTTATGTGAAGAATGAGAGCTATTGCCGTTATGAAGAATTGGTAAAGCCCCTGCTCAAGAAAGCTTATTCAAAAAAATCCCGATGGGCAGTTTCAGAGCTGCTGAAAGAATTTGGAGAGCAATTGGATGATGATGATTCAATATTGTATCAGGCTGCTAAAAACAATGTGCCGGTTTTCTGCCCTGCAATCACTGACGGAGCCATAGGGTTCCATCTTTTTATGTTTCAGCAGGACAATCCTGATTTCATTGTTGATGTTGTAAGGGATTTTTCGAACATACTGTTCTCGATAAGCCAGGATGACAAGAAAGGCATGATATCCTTGGGCGGTTCTGTTTCAAAGCATCATGCGATACTTGCAGGCGTGCTTAACGGAGGCATGGATTATGCTGTATATCTTACTACTGCAAGGCCCAGCTCTGGAAGCATGAGCGGTGCTACCACAAGCGAGGCAAAAAGCTGGGGCAAGATAAAGGACGAGTCTGATGCCGTGACTGTCATTGGCGATGTATCAATAACTTTTCCCTTAATAATGTCAAGTGCATTGGAAAAGCTTGAGAAGGAGGGCATGTTATGAGTGCCAAGTTCCTTTTGAGCAAGAGCAAGGCAATTGAACAGCTGTCGCAGCTTAAACATATTTCTGACAAAGTAAGCTATAGCCTGAAGACCAATTATGAAGTGGGCAAAGTGTTAGAGAAAGAATCCGATTGCATGTTTTCTGTGCATTCCATAGAAGCGCTCAAAAAGCTGGATGAAAAATATAGGGCTATCTTTTTTTTGCAGGCACAGACCATTGACGAGATAAAGGAGATAATTAAGTTGGGCGTGGATTATTTTGTAGCGGACAATGAAAAAGATTTAGAAAACCTCTTAGCAGCATCAGATAAAGTAAACTTATTCTTAAGGATGAGACTTAAGGAGAACACGATACATGCAGGGAAACATTTTGTGTTTGGCATGGGCTCAAGAAGAATCAATGAGCTTGTAAGCGAACTGAAGGACAATCCCAAGATAAGCAAGCTGGGAATACATTTCCACAGAAAAACCCAGAATGTAAGCGAATGGCATCTGGAAGAAGAGCTGAAGGATTCCTTAAGCCAAGAGACAATGGAACGCATTGAAATGCTCAACATAGGAGGAGGCTTGCCTTACATATACAAGAATTATTCTGAAAACATTCTTGCGCCAATAATTGAAAAGATAAGGCTTTTGAAAGACTATCTGAATTCTAATGGGGTAGAGCTTTTTATAGAGCCTGGAAGATATATAGCTGCACCTTCTGTAAAATTGATTGCAGAAATAAGGAACATATATGGCAATAACATTATTCTTGACTGTTCTGTCTACAACAGCGCGATGGACACTTTCATAGCGAATATAAGGCTACTTGTCAAAGGGGAGAAAGAGCAAGGCCAGCCTTACCTGATAAAAGGATGCACTCCTGATTCATTGGACATCTTCAGGTATAGGGCTTATCTTGATGAGCCGAAAATAGGGGACAAGATAATTTTCCTCAATGCAGGCGCTTATAATTTCAATTGCGATTTCTGCCAATTGCCAAAACTAGTTACAGAAGTTGCTGAATGATGGCAAGCTTTAAATAAATATAAGTAGTTACTTAATCTATGAAGAAATTAATCTTGTTATTGGGTTTAATATTATTTCTGGCAGGCTGCCAGCAAGTAGAGCATACTGACATGCAGACCCTAGAAAAGTTCAAATCATTTATTGACAAAGATAATCTTGAGTATGTGGCTGATTATGAGGTAAGCGCTTCTGGCAACACATACAATATGAAACAATACCTTCTTGATGAGAATAATATAAGGACTGATCTGGAGATTTCAGGCAATAAGGCCTCAACTTACATCCTTGACAAGAATCTTTATACGTGCACAAAGAAGGATGAGTGGATTTGCATAGAAATCAAGGATAAGAAGCTTGAAAGTGCGACACAGTTCCTTGAAAAAGTCGAGAAAAATCCTGAGAATTACCTAATAAAATTTGAAGGCACTGATACTATTGCTGGCACTGAAGTATTTTGTTTTGCAATAAAGATGCCGGAAATGATGGGGCTTGAAATGAAAGAGTGTTTCACTGTTGAAGGAGTGCCATTGTATCTTTCAACAGGAAGCCTGATGGAAATGACTGCCAAAAGCTACAGCCTTGATGTGAAGGAAAAGGATTTTGAGCTCCCTGCTGACCCTATACCTTTGGAAGAATACATGGGAGAAGATTTTGATCTTGATGCCAAGATAGAGGAAGAGGCACAAAATTTGCGATAACAGTAAATTTTTCAGCAATATTTAAATAGAATTGTAAATTTTTCAGAACTTATGGAAAAATTTTTCAAAAAACAGCCAATTTCAAGTTTGAAACAAGGTGACAATGTTGATGATATTTTTGTAGTAAAAATTAAGAAAAGCGTCATGCCTTACAAGAACAAGCCAGGCTCATATTTCCAACTTATACTTTCAGACAACACAGGAAAAACTCTAGAATACAATTATTGGGGTGGTCCTGATGATAGTGTATTGAAAGAGGTATATTCAAAGATAAGGTCTGATTCTGTCATAAGGGTGCAAGGCAAGGTTACTGTATTCAACGACAAATTACAGCTTACAGGGAATGATAATGCTTTATTGCAGGTCCTTCAGCCAGGCCAATATGATGCTCAGGATTTCATCAAGCCTGCAAGAAAAGATTTAGAAGGACAGTATTCTAAAATATCTTCCACTATCGAATCATTAGACGATGCAAAGATTAAGAGGTTGTTGCTTGACATATTCAATGATCCTGAAATAAAGGAAGCTTTCAAGAAGCATCCTGGGGCTATAGAAAACCATCACAATTGGATAGGCGGCTTATTGGACCATACTTTAGAAGTTGTCCAGTATTGCGAACTGAGCTGTAAGATGTTTCCTAACCTTAACCGCGACTTGCTGCTTGCGGGCGCATTATTGCATGATATAGGTAAATTGAAGGAACTTGACGTAACTACAAGGATAAAAGGGTCCACTTCAGGCCAATTATCCGGGCATCTAGTTTTGGGCACAGTATTGGTCCACAACAAGATAGACAACATTGAAGGTTTTGACGAAGGCATAAAGCACAAGCTCTTGCACATGATGGTAAGCCATCACGGAAAACTCGAATATGGCTCTCCAAAGGAGCCGATGTTTCCTGAAGCTAAAGCATTGAATTGTGCTGATGAAATGAGCGCTTCCATAGCCTGCCTGTCAGAATTCATAGAAGATGCTAAGGAAGACACTGAAGACGATTTCATGTTCCATCCAAGGTTCAGGAAGAACTTCTACTTAAGATGATTTCTTAAAGAAAAGCCAATTGTTTTTTCCTGCCTTGTCAAATTTCAAAAGCACATATTCACCATTCAGTTTCTTGCCTTCAAGCTTGAATATCAGCTTGTCCTTTTCCTTGCTTATCATCTCATAGCTGCCCTTGTCCCAAATCTCTACTGTCCCGGCACCATAGTGGCCTTCAGGAATCTCTCCTTCAAAATCTATATATGACAGCTTATGATCGTCAACTTGTATTGCAAGCCTTTTCGTGCCTTTTTTCCTGGGAGGTTTTTTCGGGATTGCCCAGCTTTTCAAGACCTTATCCATCTCAAGCCTGAAATCATAATGCAATTTTGTCGCATCATGCTTATGTACTACAAACTTTTTCATAACTTATCTTAAGAGTTCTAATCTTATAATTTTTATTGTTCCTGAAAATATGTGCATTTTTCCGAGCAAAAAAATAAATACGGATTATTGAGTCGGTTCTTTCTGGAGGTGAATCAAATGGAAATGGTTGAATTGACCGAAAAAAAGATTGAGGAACTCAGTAAGCAGCCTGTTATTGAGTCCAAAATCAAGAAAAGCAGTGATGGGAAGTGGCTGATACATCAGACTAAAATCACTGACATAAAACCTGTAGTGTATTTTGAAAAGGTTTTAGAAGAGGACTTTTAAGTCCTTTTCTTTTTAATTTTAAGAAAATGTTTTAAACTTTGCTTCTTTCTATATTGCTATGAATAAGAGGGTGTATCTGCTTATATTTGTTGGAATTGCAGCTATAGTCAGCTTTATCTTTGACAGGGAAATTGCGCTTTGGGCAACATCGTTAAGAGTAGTATGGCTAACCCCCATAGTCTCTTTCATAACTTATTTGGGAAGTTTCATATATGTCATATACTTAATAATCTCTATCTTTCTCTGGTTGCAGAAAAAGCGCGAATTCATAATGCCGCTTTGGCTGGGATTGCTTTTGGCTGCAGGTTTGACATACATAATAAAGATAATTGTTGCGAGACCAAGGCCAGAAGCCATAGGCATTGTTGCCTTGGTAACATCAGCCACAGTATATTCTTTTCCGAGCGGGCATTCTTCAACATCATTTGCAGCATTGCCTGTATTGGACAAGGCTTATCCCAAGTTCAAGACCTTTTGGTTCATATTTGTAGCTTTAGTGGCATTAAGCAGGTTATATTTGGGCATGCATTACCTGAGCGATATAATTGTAGGCGCAACACTAGGCTATCTTGTGACAGAGCATATGCTAAAATTGAAAGACAAGAAATTATTCAAGAGGCTGGACTTTTTTGTAAAGGGTTGAAAAAATGGACACTATCTCACATGTATTGACTGGCTTGTTCATAGGGATTGCAGTCGGCGGGCTATTGGGTTTCAAGGACCTGAAACTTCCTGCCTTTGCAGGCGTGTTGGGCGGATTGGCTCCAGATTTTGACCTTGTCTCGTTGTTGATGGGCGGAACAAGCTTCTTCAAATATCATAGGGTGGTAACGCATTCCATATTTGCGCCGTTTGTCTTTGCATTCATCATCGGAGCAGTATTTTCAAAATTCAAGTTCCAGAAGAAAGACTTTTTCAAGTCAGATTTTTCAAAGTATTATCTTTTAGGATTTGCTGCAGTATTCTCCCACCTTTTCCTTGATTTTGTGACTTCGCAAGGCATAGTCTTGTTCTATCCTTTCAGCAATCAACTGATGTCTTGGTCAGTCATGCCTCTTGTTGACATATTGCTCCTTATAATCTTCGTGTCAGGCTTAGTCGTGATGGAGCTTCTGCCTCAAAAAAAGGTAAAAGTCTCTGCCCTAGTACTGATATTCATCGCATGCCTTTTCACTGCAAAGTTCGGGCTTTATGAAATTGCAGGCAACACCGTGCACGAGCTTGACGGCTATGAACACGCCACTTTGATGCCGGATTACTTTAATCCTTTTGAATGGAGAGTAGTTATAGAAACAGAACAAAGTTTTCAGGTATCTGATTACAGCCTATTTAATGGCCTGAAAAATGATTTTGAATTTGAGAAACAGTTCAATGACCTGATAGCGTTTTCCAAAGCATCGAAGCTGGTAGATAAATTTATTGAGACTTCAAGATATCCTGTTGCTGTGGTGAATGAAAATACTGTGAAATGGTTTGATCTTAGAGTATCGAATGATGGCCATATGGGATATACTGCGATGGTAACCTTGGATGAGAATCTTGAGGTAAGTGAAGAAAGGATGGGACTATGATTAAAGCAATAATATTGGATCTGGATAACACTTTAGTGGATTTCTGGAAGATGAAGGCTATGTCAATCGAGGCTGCTGTCAGCGCAATGATTGATGCAGGGCTTGAGATAAGCCATGCAGAAGCGACAGGCAAATTGTTCAAGATATACAAGGAGCTTGGATTTGAGTATTATTACATATTTGAAAAGTTCCTTAAACAGGAAACAAAAAAGATAGATTACAAGGTTCTTGCTAATGCCATAGTTTCTTACAGAAAGGTAAGGGACGGGTTTCTGGAACCTTATCCAGGAGTAATGCGCACATTGCTTGAACTCAAGAACAGGGGCATGAAATTGGCAATCTTGACAGATGCATCAAGGCTTAATACTTGGATAAGGCTTACCACAATGAAGCTGGATGATTTCTTTGACAAAGTAATAACTTTTGACGATACCAAGAGAACTAAACCTCACAAGTTCACTTTTGACAAGGCTCTGAAGGCTCTGGAATTGAAGCCTGAAGAAGTTCTCATGGTAGGGGATAATATTGACAGGGACATTGTAGGAGCAAAGAAAATGGGCATAAAGACCTGTTTTGCCAAATATGGTCATGCAAAGCGGTTCATACCTGTGAAGAACAGGAAAATCAAGCCAGATTATGAGATATTGCGGTTTGAAGACTTGCTAATGTTGCTTGATTAATGTCACTACTTTAAAATAGAAACTTTTAAATAGTAAGAATTCTCTTATATTATCATTAAGTTAATCGTGGAATGGCATTAAAATCACCTCCCCGTGTTTTTATCTATTCTGCCATTCCACTTTTAATGACTTCTAAACTTATAATCAGGCTTTGCACAATAATTAGTTCTGTTTTTGTGCAAAATAGTCACTTGCACATTTATTAAAATCTATATTTATTCCTAATTCGAAACTTTCTTGAACTAGCACTGATAGATTATGACATAAGCACTTCATTAAAATTTCATTTATTTGAGAGGTAAAGTTCTTAGTTCTTAACCTATGTCCAAAGTTCTTCTTGATCATTGAGAATGCTGTCTCGGCGTTGCTTCTAAGGTGGTAGTGCCTCATGAACTCTGCTTGGTTCTGATAGAAGTAAGAATACATTGTAGACCAAATTTTAAACCCTCTAGGATTTTGTCTATTGTTTTTCTTAAAAGGAATATAAGGGATTGCTCCAATTTGAGCTATAGCTTGTAAATTGTTTCTAGAGATGTAAGCTTTATCAGCAGAGACTTCTTTCATATCAAAGTGTCTAGCTGTCTTCTTAATCAAAGGGATAAGTTCAGGACTATCATTTCTATTGGCTTCAGTTATTGATACTCCAGTAATAATGTTTGTTCTGGCACCACTAATTACATGTGCCTTTTTCCATTCCCTTTTCTTTGTAGCTTTTTGAGTTCTAATATTTAACCAAGGAACATATACAGCACAGCTAAATCCTGTACTATCTATGGCGAAATGTTCTTCAAATTGTCTTAATGGCAGAGATGTTATTTCAATTAATTCTGATAAAACTCTTGTCATGCTTAATTCTTTGAACATGTTAAGTATTGTATTGAAATGTGGCACTTTGCTTATCATTCTGGAATTTTTTACTAGATTGAGGTCTGAAATTGCTCTTCTAGAACTAAACCTAGAATAAGAATAAATGAACATACAGAGAACTCTTTCACTTAAAGGTAAACAAGGTCTACCTGGGCTTATTGGTCTTTTATCTTCAAATAATTGTAGTAATTCTAAAAGTAAAGACATAGCTATGGTTTTCTCTCTAGTTTTAGCTTTATTGTAAGCTTCCCACTTTTGAGGATATGTTTTCTTTTCTACTTCCTTGATTACCTTAAACTCATTGAGATCCATCTGTTTCTCTCCCAATCTTCCTCGTTTCCATATTTCCGTTTGTCTTAGGTTTATCATCTATCATTTTTACTTATGCTATTTACATAAGTATTGTGTTTATAAAACTTTCTATTTTGATTTATCTTATATTTCAGTTTTTTAGAAAAAGTATATTAAATAAAAAATAAAAAGTTTAGAAGAGTTTTGCTAACGCTTGTAATTCTAAATCTGTAGACCTTGATAGCCTATCTTGAAGACCTCTTTCTAACCCGGAAATTATATCTTTCCTAATTTGTTCAATTTCAAGACATCTTGCTTCAATCTGATTTAGCCTCTTTACCTTTGCATATCTGATATGATTCTCAAGTTTATCTAAGCTTATATTTTTGGCTACTTCAGTATATGAGGGTAATGCTTTATTCCTCTTCCAATATTCCATTAGTGCATCATATGAAATCATAATTTGATTGTTCATATCATAAAAGTCTCCAAATTGAAAATTTTTCTTTCTATTTTTAGTATTATATGCTTTAGGCTTATTAATTGTAGTTTTACCATTCATAAGTTCAATAGAACAATCTGATCCTTTAGCAACTAACATCGCATATTTCTTTGTTAAACCACCTGTTAAAAGAAGAAAATTGTGCCCATTTATATGGTCTGTAGCTTTCAAACAAGAAATTTCATTACAAAACTTAGCTAAGTTTATTGCTTTCTCAAATGAATAACTGCTAGAGTTTTCCATATCAATTAGTTTAATAAACAGACAAACCTTATTATGTTTCTTAAGTAATTCTATTAGTTTATTAGTTATAATATTAAGTTTGCTCTTTGCACGCGCATCATTACTAAAAAGGCTACTATGGATGGGAAGATAGCAACCTAAAAAGTTCTTCTCTAAATTGTGAGAGATTATACAGGCTTCTTCATTAATTTTAAAAGCTAATTTAATCAATTGATTTGGAGATGACATTTCTAAAATAGGACTGATTGGGAAAGCTACACTCAATGGTACTTGCATTTCAATTGTCTTTTCGACAAAATTAATGAT
This sequence comes from Candidatus Woesearchaeota archaeon, assembly GCA_964522895.1. Taxonomy (GTDB): domain Archaea; phylum Nanobdellota; class Nanobdellia; order SCGC-AAA011-G17; family GW2011-AR17; genus JAHIMK01. The sequence continues at coordinate 14,387 of CAZFZD010000015.1, forward strand.
GTCTGCGTCATCCTCAAATTCATCAAGCCAAACTGTAGAATAATTTTTTGTTGTTGCTTCTTGCAATATTTTTCTTAATTTTGGATGAATATTTTGTTGAAGATAATCCTCTCTGTTAAGCTCCCAAGCATAATAAGTTATTTCGGCGCAGGGATCTGCAATAACCATTCTTTTTCCAAAAAAATCTTCAAGTTCAACATTATAATTATTCCAAACTGTTTCAGTTTCTTTAAGTTCTGAAAGATTAAA
>CAZFZD010000015.1:14645-15289 GCA_964522895.1 Candidatus Woesearchaeota archaeon
AAACTAAACAGCCAAAATTATCTTCAACTGCAGGAATATGGATAGATTCCTCAGCAAATATTTTTAATGCTTTAGGTTTATCTAATTGTATACCTGCAAAAGGTAATACTAATTTAGTATTTTTAACTTGTCTCAGTCCATTTATGTGTTTTATCATTTGCATTTTTTTCTTTCCTCCAATGTTTATATTGATTTAAGAATCCTTTAGTTTCAGAAAAAAAGGAATTTAATTCATTAATAGGAATAATCACATAGCCTTTACTTACGAATGAGCCTGTAGGTTCAGCCTGTTTTTCTTGTATAAATAACATATCTCCGGCTGGTTGTCGAAGAATTCCAAAAACATATCTTCTATTTTTTATGTCTAAATTATAAGTGCCAATTGGATGAAAATTTTTATGATTACTAAAATATACTTTTGTTCTCCCATATATTGCTTTATATATTTCTCCAGTAGCTTCAAGTCTTTCTAGATGGCGCATTACTGTTTCATACCTAATACCTACTTCTTTCTCAATTTGCGTACTAGTTAGTCCATCATTTAATCCTATGAATTCTTTAATAAGTTTTTGAATATATTTTAATCTCATCTGTGGTGTATAAGCCTCAAATTTTTCACGGGAAAAAATTTCATCAGGCTTTTT
>CAZFZD010000016.1:0-6096 GCA_964522895.1 Candidatus Woesearchaeota archaeon
TAGCCGTACTGCACGAAAAGGATGCATTGGATTTAGCCATACACGCCTCTGACAGGATTTTCATAAAGAGAGTAAGGACAAACAAGCACATTACTGCAGTTGCGGACATTGCCACTGGCGGAGTAAAGCAGGGAGAGATTGGACTGTTTGAAGAAGGCTTGAAAAAGCTTGAAGTAAAGAACAATGATTCTGTAGAAGTAGAATGCGGCAGGCCCCCTAGCTCATTGCAAATCATAAAAGACAAATTAGACGGCAAGACGCTTACAGAAGATCAGATTAACCTAATAATCGAAGATATAATAGAAAACAGATTTTCAGAAAAGGAAATGACTTACTTTGTTTCAGGCTGCTACACACAAGGTCTTACATTAAAAGAGACAGCCCATCTTACTAAAGCAATAGTGAAAAGCGGTGCGCAATTGAAATTCAATGATAAGATAATTCTTGACAAGCATTGTATCGGAGGAGTGCCAAATAACAGGACAACAATGATAGTAGTGCCCATACTTGCGGCTCTGGGCTACAAGATTCCAAAAACAAGCTCAAGATCAATAACATCACCAGCTGGTACAGCAGACACGATGGAAGTTCTGGCGCCTGTGAACCATACAGAGATTAAAATAAAACACATTGTACAAAAAACCAACGGCTGTGTGGCCTGGGGCGGAAACACTAGCCTTGCGGCAGCAGATGATAAGCTGATACGTGTAAGGCATCCATTGAAAATAGACCCTGAAGGTATGTTGTTAGCAAGCATCCTTGCAAAGAAAAAAGCAGTAGGGGCAACACATGTTTTAATAGACATTCCTTACGGCTACGGCGCAAAGATTGGCAGCAAAAAGGAAGCGAAAAGGCTGGGCCAAAAATTTAAGAGATTAAGCAATAAGCTTGACATGAAGATAAGAGTCATACTTACGGATGGAAGCCAGCCAATCGGCAACGGAATTGGCCCTGCATTGGAAGCCATAGATGTCATTTCTGTGCTAAAAAGCGACGGGCCAAATGATCTGCGCGCAAAATCAGTTTACATGGCGACAGAATTGTTAAGGATGTTAAAAGTGAAGAATGCGCATAAGAAAGTCATCAAAACATTAAATTCCGGAAAAGCATATGAAAAATTCCAAGAGATTATTCAAGCACAGGGAGGGAAAAAGCACATAAGCATCCCTAAGGCAAAATATTTCCATGCAGTCCTTGCCAAATCGCATGGCAAAGTCAAATCAATAAACAACAAGGCAATATCGAACATTGCAACCAATGCGGGAGCTCCACAGGAGAAGGCTGCCGGATTATACTTAAGAGTCAACAAGAACCAAAAAGTCAAGAAAGGAGAAACATTATTTACCATTTATTCTAATTCGAAAAACAAATTAAAATATGCTATAAAAACTGCAAAAAAATTTGAAGCAATAAAATTAGCCTAAGACATCTTCTATTTCAAAAAGAATCTCTCCCATATTAGAAACTATCAAAGTATAAAGCTTTTCAATTATCTGCTCATACATGGCCTCTTTCAACGGACCCGAACAATACTCAAGAATGCCTTCAACATTGCCTGATTGGACTTTCTTGAGTTCTGACATGGGGATTTCACACCTCATGCCCTTGCCCTCAAACTGTTCTATCTTTTCTTCAGGAGTTCCCATAGCCATCTTCACAAGGTCTATGCTTAATTTGCACTTGTCTCCGGTTTTGCCATCGATGGAATACTTATAATAATTAAGATTGTTAAGCTCATAATATTGCGCCATGCTGCAATCCTGCAATGCTTCATTGAAACAGGCTTCATCTTCGCATGTCTTTTTTATTATGCCGAAATAGAAAGCAAAGAATGTAGCAATTACAATGACACTCAACACAACAAGAACTAATTTCCAGGTTATTTTAAAACTTTTATCTTCCCCTTTTTCTGATGCCATTACAATAAAAATAAAAATAAAAGAAGTTTAAAAACCTTTTTACTTAAGTTCTTGGCTGGTAATCAAGGTTATTTTTGAATTCAACGGCTTTACCTTGGAATCCATTGCAACAACATAATCAATATTGGCCCTCTCAGCCACCATAAGTATGTCCTTGGTTGCAGTGCCGTCAAAAATCAAAGCAAACATTCCAGTCTTCAAGCTTCTTACTGTACTCACAAGTTCTGACATCGGAACCTTGCCCAACACTGAAAGTTTAGCGTCAAGAATATAAGCCCCATTAGTACCAATAAGATCCTCAAGCAGCTGTTTGAACTTATCCTTCTGATCCTTTGTAAGCGGCTTTTTTGCAGTAGTCCTTCTTGTATTTGTTGCTGTTCTGGAAGTCGTTCTCTGATTCCTTCTGTTGTTAACATTCCTGTTGTTAGGAGCTCTTGAAGTATTTGAAGACCTTGAATACGCTCTCACATGAGGCCTTGAATGGCCTCTGAAAGTGCCTTCCTTCAAATCAAGCTTGGCTTGCTCAGCAGTGACTTTGCCTCTCAATGCCTTATGCATTTCCTTCTTTGTAATCTCTTCAACTTCCTTTCCGTCAGGGGCTTTTGTCACAAAATCCAAATCGCATACGCCCATGACTTCCTTGATGATCAGGTCTCCGCCTCTATCGCCATCAACAAAAAGCGTAACTTCCTTCTGCTCTGAAAGCTCGATTATTGTCTGTGGCACATTCGTTCCGTTCAATGCAATTCCATTCTTGAAACCATACCTTAGCAAGTTAAGGACATCTGCCCTTCCTTCAACAAGAATTATCTCTTCTGCATCCTCAATGTTCGGACCGGCCGGCAGCTTGTCTTTGCCATACTCTGTTACGCCCATCATCCTTACAGATCTTGAAACTTCATCAGTAATCTCTGTGGAATCCGGCAACACTTCATCAGTAAGTTTTTTCAGAAGCTCTTTTGCCCTGTCAATAACATAATTTCTTTTTGTAACTCTTACGTCTTCAATCTTTTCAATATGTACTTTTGCATTACAAGGGCCTATTCTTTTCATCGTCTCTAAAGCAGCAGCAATGATAACAGTCTCTTCCTTGTCTAAGCTTGAAGGTATGATTATTTCCCCTTCTGTCTTTCCGCTCTTGACATCAGTATTGACTTCTATCCTGCCAATCCTTCCGCTTCTCTGAAGTTCCCTTAATTCCAAATCTGAGCCTAAAAGGCCCTCTGTTTGTCCAAATATGGCCCCTATAACGTCAGGCCTGTCAACTATGCCTTCAATCTGTATGCTGACATGGACTATATATTTTGATGATACTTGACTTATCTTTCCCATTTTTATTTGCCTCCTGTATTAACAATTAAAGAATTAAAAAGCCTACTACTCTTAACCCGGCTTTTGCCAACTAATTTTTAACCTTTGAATATCATCTGTAATTGGGTGATATCTGTGATTTTAATTGATCTTTAATTGTTAATGATTGGTATTGTTGCCCGCAACACTAACCCCCAGATTCATTGCCTAGGTGTGTTACCATACGCTCCACAAGGTATTCTCATGGCGGGCATTAGTAAATATTAGTATCTAAATACTTTATAAAACTTTTGCATCATGCGGCCATTGACAAAAACCTTTTATATTCCTGCATTTTAAGAACAAGAATGATAAAACCAATAGTTGCCGGCCAATTCTATTCTGCAAACTTCGGAGAATTGTCAAAGCAGATAGAAGAAAGCTTCAAATCAGAGCTTGGACCGGGCGCATTGCCTACAAGCAGGAAAGACAATCAGCTTCAAGGCATAGTTGTGCCTCACGCAGGCTACGCATATTCAGGAGCTTGCGCCGCATGGGCTTACAAAGAGTTGGCAGAAGCGAAATTTGCCGAAACTTACATAATTCTTGCCCCAGACCACAACAATAGGCATGATAAGATAACCACCACAAAGGAAAGCTGGGAAACGCCCTTAGGCATAATAAAATCAGATACAGACTTCATAATGCATCTTAAAGAAAAATGCCCTTTCATTGAAGAAGGCAATATACAGGAGCACGCAGCAGAAGTCCAGTTGCCTTTCCTACAATATGCCTGCAAGGACAGGATAAAGGATTTGAAGATTGTTGTGCTTATAGTGCCTGATGAAAATAATCTTGAAGAACTTGGAAGAGCATTATCAGAGGTTAATGAAAACGCCTGCATAATAATCTCTTCAGATTTTACGCATTACGGCATAAATTTCGGCTTCACCCCTTTCACTGCAAACATTAAGGGCAATATAGAAAGGATGGATAAGAAAGCGATAACACTGATTGAACAGTTAAAGGCACATGATTTTCTCAAATATGTAAAAGCAAGCAAGGCAACAATCTGCGGCACTTACGCCATAGCTGCAGGCATAGAAGCCTTGAAAGAGATGTTCGCAAAACAAGGAAAACTATTATGCTATTACGCTTCAGGAGAGTTGACAAAAGATTTCAGCCATTCTGTCAGCTACGCATCCTTGAAATTCTAGATAAAATATATAAATTATCCCAACATCAAATTGATGATGGCCTTGGATCAAGAGATACAGGAGATTTTAAGGGATAATGGTAAAATAATTGCCAGGAAAGAAGAACTTTACAAAAAAAGCGACAATCTTTTCGCTGAAAAGCAAAAAGTTCCTAAAAAGATAATGTACTGGACAGCTCCCGAAAAAAAGGCAAGGAGCATAAAATCGCTTAACAATTTCATGGAAAGCCTCATCCCAAAAGATTCAGATTGTAGTTTCAACAAGGCATATGTTCTTAACAAGACATTCGTTCAGCTTGGATCCTTGTACTTTCCTGAAGAGATAGGGAAAGAAATAGAAAGCTCCAAAGTAATAATTGAGAATGAAAGCATTCTTGAAAGCCTGGGGAAACAGGACAACATAATTCTTGAAGAAGATTGGAAGGAAACGCCAATTTACCGGGAAATCCAAATTTATCCATTTCCAAGCATGGAACTGGCAGAAGCTTTCAAGAACAGGTATGAAAAAAAAGGATCAATCATATTATGGCGCAGGCAAATAACAAAAAAGCAATTAAAAAGAGGCAAGCTTAAATGAAATCTTTCACCTTATGTTTATAATACATATAACCCAGCCAAGACAACAATAACAAACCTTCTGCAGCCAAGATCATAGTATTGCCCATATCATTATAAGGCACGAGATTCAGCCCAACTGCTAACTTGCTGAAAGGATAGAAAGGGACAATGGTGCCGCGTACCATAGCATCAAGAATCAGATGTGTAAAACTTCCAAGTGAAAGCATTGAAAATGTCAAGAAAACTTTTCTTTTTTTGTAAAATAAGAATCCAATGATCAATAATACTAACGGCAAAAAAACAGTATGCGTAAAAAGCCTGTGCACAGCAGACAATGGAATGTCATAAAAATAATTGAGGAACCAAAACACTCCTATGTCTATGTCTGGCAATATTGCTCCAACAGCAGCAACCAAGACAAAAAAGAGTGGGAATTTATGCTTTACAAAAAAATCCCTTACTAATGCTCCGCTAAGGAGTCCTACAAGTATATGGGTTGCTCCGTTTGGCATAATGATAATAACCATCTTATGACTTAAAACCTTTTCTAGTGAAGCCTTCCAGCCGCAGCAAGCTGTGGCGTATTTAACTCAAAACTGAATAAAATCTACCCAGAAAGCTTTTAATCTTAAAAATTGGAGAAAGCTTTATATAACTCACAAAACTTTCACGCGATTACAATGAAATTGAAGTCTTTAATTCTAGGAAGTCTCATCTCTTTGATGGGCACGGCAGGTTGCGCAAGCGCAAACAATAACACGCTTCAACAGCAAAAAGCGCCAGTAGCAAAAACTGAGTTTTATGAATGCAAGGATAAGCTTGAAAATGATAAGCAAAGCCTGATATTCAATGCTATGGGAGAGGAATTCAAGCGTAATAATGAGAAACTTAGGATTGAAGGCTATAAAGAACCGTATTATATGTCCTTCGCTGGCCTTCAAAGGAAGACTTTTGAGTATAATGCGCGAGGCGGCACAGTAAGAAAAGAAAACAAGGAAGCTTTCCTGTTCAAGTCCGAAGTGCGCATTGGAGACTATTCAAACAACGCAACAGCATTTACGCCTGCCGGTACGCTTGAAGCCAAGCCTTACAACATCAAAAGGGCCTTATGGC
>CAZFZD010000016.1:6106-14700 GCA_964522895.1 Candidatus Woesearchaeota archaeon
GCTTGCAAGTGATGATGCAATAAAGAATGCTGAAATGATCTATTACGCGCGCAAGGCAAGGAATATTACAAAAATAAAGAAAAAAAAGCAATTGGCGGATTTTTCAAGAGAAAATCCTTCAGTATGCATGGGCAAAAACGTAAAGCTGGTTGAAAAGGAGAATTTAGAAGATATCTTGAGAGAAGTAAGTAAAAAGCTTGGCAACCACGAAAATATATTGAAAAGCGGCATAAATGTTGGCGGCGAAAAGAGAACAAAATATTTCATGAACAGCGAAGGCACAAGGATTGTGCAAAGCTCAGTATATTATCAGGTACAGGTATGGGCGCAGATGCTAACCGAAGAAGGAGAAAGCTTTCAGACATTCAAATCCTTCCTTTACCGCAAACCTGAAGAACTGCCTAACAAAAAAGAGCTGAAAGAACTTACGATCGAGATTATTAACGAGCTCAATGCAGTAAAAGAAGCTCCAAAATTAGGGCCTACTTCAGTACCGGCAATCTTTGATTCTGACAATACAGGCGTATTTTGGCATGAAGTCATAGGGCATAGGCTAGAAGGAGAAAGGCAGATTAGGAAATTTTCCGGAAAAACACTCAAAAATAAGTTTAACAAGAAAATAACTTCTGAGCTTGTGACCTTGGTTGATGATCCCACCTTGGCTTACTTCAAAGGAAAAAGCCTTAACGGGCATTACCTGTATGATGATGAAGGGGTCCAAGCGCAAAGGGTCAAGCTTATCGACAAGGGCACATTAAAGAATTACCTTATGTCAAGAAAACCTATTGATGGCTTTGACAAGTCCAACGGCCACGGCAGGACAAATTTCAGAGATGATCCTATTGCCCGTATGGGAAACACTATGCTTATACCAGAAAATACAGTGCCGTTAGAAAAGTTAAAAGAGCTTGCAAAGAAAGAAGCAATTGAACAAGGCAAGGATTTTTACCTCATTTTCAAGGGATCTTTAGGCGGCCTAACGGCAACAAGCGCATTCAGCTCATTCCAGGCTTTCAAGACCATTCCAAGAAAAGTCTATAAGGTTGATGTCGATACTGGAGAAAAGACGCTTGTAAGACCGGTCGAAGTTATAGGGACTCCGCTGAATGTCCTTAACAACATAGTTGCTTTCGGAAACGACAGCAAGGCATGGAACGGGATGTGTGGTGCAGAATCCGGATGGGTCCCTGTTTCAGTGATTGCTCCATCAATGCTTGTTGAAGAGGTTGAAGTTCAGAACAACTCAAAAAACATTTGGAAAGCAATCTTTGAAAGCGAACCTACTCCTCCGATACTTCCGCCACCAAAAAGATAAATCGAAATCTTTTTAACAAACAAAAATAAATAGATTATTATGAAACTTGAAATTTGTACTGTGGGCGGATTTTCTGAAGTCGGTAAAAACATGACCGCAATCAGATACGGCAACGAGGTTGTTGTTTGTGATATGGGATTGCATTTGCCAAAAATTATCAGCTTTGAAGAAGAGAACAGCGACATGCCGAGAAGAGACGTAAGCAAGCAGACCCTTATAGATGCTGACGCTATTCCTAATGATAGCTTTATTGAAGACTGGAAGCCATTTACCAAAGCAATACTATTAGGCCATTGCCATCTTGACCATATCGGCGCTGTCCCTTACATGGCAGAAGATTACAATTGCCCCATCATAGGTACGCCTTACACTTTAGAAGTCTTGAAAACTATCCTAAGGGATGAGAAAATAAGGATAAAGAACCCTTTCAAACCATTGAACAGTAATGCAAAGTTAAAAATTTCTAAAAACATAACAATAGAATTCATCAACACCACGCACTCAACAATTCAGACAGTAATGATGGTCATTCATACGCCTGCCGGTTCTGTGCTTTATGCAAACGACTTCAAATTTGACAATCATCCAATTATTGGGAAAAAACCTAATTATGCAAGGCTGAAACAGCTTGGAAAAGAAGGCAACATAAAGGCATTAATCCTTAACTCCATATATGCTCATGCGCATCAGAAGACGCCTTCAGAAAACGTTGCAAGGGAAATGCTGAAAGATGTGCTTCTAGGCACAGAAAATAAGGGCAATGCAATAATAGTGACAACATTCGCATCACATATCGCAAGGCTGAAATCCATTGTGGAGTTTGGCTTAAAACTTAACAGGAAAATAGTTTTTCTTGGAAGGAGCCTGCACAAGTATGTTAAAGCAGCAGAACGCCTTAACTTGATAACTTTCAGCAAGAATGTTGAACTGGTCAAGACAGGCAGGGCTGCAAGAAAAAGGCTGGCAGAAATTTCAAAGAAGAGAGACAAATACTTAATAGTCTGTACTGGGAACCAAGGCGAGCCAAATGCCATACTCACAAGGATAGCCATGAAAGAATTGAAATTTGATTTCAAGCCAAAAGACCATGTTATATTCTCAAGCCACACTATCCCTGTCCCTATCAACATTGCTAACAGGGCACTAGTTGAAGAGAGGCTTATAAGGCAGGGCGTGAGAATATTCAAGGACATCCATGTTTCAGGCCATTGTTCCAGGGAAGATGACAGGGACTTAATAGAGATGGTAAAGCCAAAGAACGTAATTCCTGCGCACGCTGATGTTGACAAATTGACTAATCTTGCAAAATTAGCAGTAGAGATGGGATATGAATTAGGAAAGACAGTACACATAATGCACGACGGACAAAATATAGAACTGTAAGTTTTCTCAAAAAATCACAAATCAAAAGACTATAAGACAGAAATCTTTAAATATGACGCTTTTCTTTGAAAAACAACAGTTATAATTACATCGGGAGGTAATATTTTATGGAAAACGAAGAGAAGTCTTCTGGACCGAAAGAAAACAGAAAATCATGGTCCAAGTTGAAAACAAGAAAGTTGATGAAAACAGGAGTATTGATAATAGGAGTATTATTGTTCTTAGCATTATTTACTAACAAACTTGACTTTTTGAAACCTACAGGCTGGACAACAGCAAATCAAGAAGCAGTAGAACTGCAATTTTATGTCATGAGCCAGTGCCCATACGGAACACAGGTTGAAGATGCGATAAAGCCCGTGCTAGATGAATTCGGAGATAGTGTTGATTTCCATCTTGATTACATAGCACAAGCTAACGAAGACGGAACATTCACTTCGCTTCACGATCAGCCGGAAGTTGACGAAAACATAAGACAGCTTTGCGCAATGGAACTTTCCCCTGAAGCATATATGGATTACATTGTATGCCAAAACAAGGACATAGTCAATGCAGAAAGCACATGGGAATCATGCGCAGAAGAAGCAGGAATAGATGTTTCAGCTATGAAAGGATGTGCAGAAGGAAGCCAAGGTAAACAACTTCTATCAGAATCAATAACAAAAGCAATGGAAGCTCAAGCTATGGGCAGCCCTACAATCTTCATAGAAGGAGAAACTTACTCAGGCAACAGAGACACATTATCTTTCAAAAGGGCAATCTGCCAGCATTTAGAGAATCCTGAGGCTTGTGCTGAAATTCCTGAATGCTCAACTGATGCTGATTGCAATGCTGAGCCTGGAAAGGTAGGGGTTTGTGTTGAGGACAACTGCGAATACAAGGAAGATGCGGCATTTGATGTGATTGTGCTCAATGACAAGGAATGCGGAGAAGCATGTGACTCAACAGCTATCCTTACAACAACTAAGCAATATTTCATGGGTGCAAATTTCAAGGAACTTGATGTTTCAGACCCTGAAGCACAAGAGCTCATTGAAAATCTAGGCTTAGAAAAAGTGCCTGCATACTTGTTTGAGCCAAATGTTGAAGAAACCCATATGTGGCAGAACACACAGATAAGTTCCTCATTTGAAAAGAAAGGACAATTCTGGAAACTGATGGACCAGGCTACAGGCGCAACACATTGGATTGATAAAGAAGCAAGAGAGGCTTATGAAGCTGAACAGGCTGCAAAGTTTGAAAAATACGGGATTAACCTGAATGATGGAAAACCTTCGGTAAACCTGATGATTATGAGCCAATGCCCTTATGGCATATCAGCCTTTGATGCAATGAGGCCAGTGATTGACTTGTTCGGCAACAAGATAGATTTCCACTTAGATTATATAGCAAAGCTTATGCAAGACGGAACATTCAATTCATTGCACGGCCAGCCAGAAGTTGAAGAGAACATAAGGCAGCTTTGCGCTATGGATATTGCTCCTGAAAAAGCAATGGAATACATTTCCTGCCAGAACGCAAAATACAATGAGTTCATTGACTGCGAATATAACAGACAGGAACCTGATTGCGTTAACGAGATGGCAAACTGGCAATCATGCGCAGAAGAAGCAGGAATTGATGTTGAAGAGCTAAGAGAATGTTCAGAAGGCGAACAGGGAGCAGAACTGTTTTCAGAATCGATTGAAGTTTCCAATGTTTTCAAAGCCACAGGAAGCCCGACATTGATGCTAGAAGGAGAAGCATATCAGGGAGCAAGAACTCCTGCAGCTTTCCAGGCAGCAATCTGTTCATTGTTTGAAGAACAGCCTGAAGAATGTTCTGTTGAATTGGAAGGAGTAGATGCAGTAGCACCAAGCGAGGGTGCCTGCTAAATTTTTTTCTTTTTTTATAAGAAATATTTATAACTAACATAAAAACCTAAATTCTTATGAAAGTACCGAATGATTGGAAATTATACAGCCTAGAGATTGACAAGGCGGGAAAAAGATTGGGAAGGTTCTTCAAAAGCAAGGATTACGAGATTACAAGAATCAAGAAAAAAAGTTTTCCTGCATTGTTTTCTTGGTATCCGTGGTTAATTAAAAAAGAAGATTTAGAAAAACATATCTGCAAAAACATAGATAATAACAAAAAAAGCTTGTTAGTTTATGGCGAAGGAGTTTTTCACCACTTTGCCTATGCCTTATGCCGGTTGGCTGATAAAAAACATAATGAGTATAGTTACATCCACATTGACCACCACCATGATTCTTACCGGTTTAATAAAAAAGGATTATTAGATTGTGGCAATTTTGTTAATCAGATAGCATTATCATGCAATGTTAAACGTGGTAAAGGCAAACAAAACATAATATTCATTGGAAATAATGTCTTATTCAAAAGATATCCCCTTGATACGGATTATGCTATAACTGAAGATGATTTAAGAACTAAGAAGGGAAAAAGGACCTTGGAAGATTTTCTTGAAGATACGCCAAAAAAGGCCTATGTTTCAATTGATTTGGATGTTATGCTTAATAAAGAAATTCCCACTTCCTATGATCGGGGCACATTAAGAAAAGAAGAGCTCATAGATATTTTAAACAGCATCAAAGCAAAAAAGGAGATAATTGGTGCAGATATCGTAGGTTATAATTGGTCATCTCTGAATATTGGCGGAATATTCTTACGCAAAAAATCACTAAAACTCTATCAAAATATAGTCCAAAATATCTTGGAAATGTCTTAACTTATAAGTTAATACAAATAGAAATATTTAAATAGTCTTAGTCGCTCCTACTGAGTAGTGGTTTGACAATGAGGCTAAAAAATATAGTGGGGATTGGAGCAATTCTGCTTTTTATAATTTTCAGCACCATTTTTACAACAGCCTATGCAACAGATTATTTTAACAACACTTCCGATTATAACATACTTACACCCTCAGATACAGTCTCTGAAAAACAAATTCTAGTCTATCATGATCAGGTAATAATCAAAATACCTAATGCCCAATGGGCAAGCTATCTTGATACTGGTTCAATGGAGCCCATTCTAAATTCTGATTCGCATGGAATTGAAATAATCCCAAAATCAGAAAAAGAGATCCATGTGGGAGACATAATAGCCTATAATGCAAACTGGTACGATACTCCAGTAATCCATAGAGTTGTTGATATCAAACAAGATGAAGAGGGCACATACTATGTATTAAAAGGAGATAATAACAAGACCATAGATCCTGAAAAAGTCAGATTTAAACAAATCAAATACAAGCTTATTGCAATCATATACTAAAATCAACGGAGGCAAAAAATGGGAAGAAACGAAGCAAAATGTAAATCTTGCGGAGCAAGATACGCATTGCAAAGCAAAAAAATGCCAAAAGCAATGAAATGCTTTTGTGACAATAAAACATTTGAAGTTTTGCAAAGAAAATAAGCAAAGAAGATGATAAGAGAATTAGCAGATTTTTTAGAACTTGGAAGACTGCCTGAAAAGCCCGTAGGACCTGACTGGCAAATTCTGGAGATAACAAAATCTAAAAAGAATTTGGAACAGATAGGCAGTGATTTTAATTACAAGATTACAGAAAACATTGAAACCAAAACAATAAATGACCGTATCCTGAATATTAAGAACAATGACAGGAGCCTTTATGCAAAAATTGCATGGGAAGGATATTTCAGGGAGACATTAGCCTTAGAGCTCAACAACATGCTGACTGGAAGGAAAATCCCTTACAAAGGCTATGAAAGCATAATTATTACCGATGAAGTAAAAGGTGAATGGCTCCACAGGTATCTTCTTGAAAGACTTAAGGAAAGCAGAGAGTATTGCTATGAGTACGGCATACTTAATGAGTTCACCAGGATTCTAGGGCTTGAAGACAGGAGATTCAACAACCTTATCCTGAAAGATAATGGGGAAATATGGAACATAGATTTCGGCCAAAGCTTCATGAATTATGCAAACGTATCATTGCACAAGCAAAATTTCAATCTTACCCCTAAGTTCAGATTCTGCTTTGAATGCTTCCATGGACAAAGGAAAGGTCAGGAAACAATCAAGAAAAATATAGAGAATAATTTCGAAAGGCTAAAAAGCCTTCTGGACTGCATTGACGACGAAGTCATGAATGAACTGACTTACGGTTACAACGTTCTTGACAGCGAGTTAAAAAATCCTAAAAAGATAATACGAGTATACTGCAAGAACAATGGCTGGGACGACTTATGCCAGGCTTTGGAGTAAATGGAGCAATAAATAACCAGCCATGCAACCAGCAGTTATGTAAGGCATCGCCGGATAATATTTGTCATCATCTCCAAAATAGAATAATAAGAATAGGGAAACAGTTGCAAAAAGAGGTATTAGAAATGTCTGGAAACTTAAAAAAGCAAGATTAAAATCCCTCATTACCACTCCTGCAAACAATAACGGAAATGCTATGTCGCCACCGCCAAGGATTGCAACGCTTGACTTGATTTTTTTCTTTGCAGCCTTTTTTTGTACAGTCTTTTTATTCACAACCTTCTTTGCCTTCTTATAAGGCAGCATTAAGCCTGCAAAAAGTTTTGTCTTATGCTGAGATTCTGCCAATGAGACCATGTGCTTGGTTTTCCTTACAGCAATATAATCATATAATGAAATAAAAAGCAAAAGCACCATTGCAGAAACAATATTCAATATTGGGGCAAATATTGCTACCAAAGCGCCATATATGAAAACTTCTGTAAAATTATGGACATAAACATTATTTTTGAAAACTTTCCACAATGCAAATATCAATGCCAAGCCAATGGCCAGCTTCTCTGCTACAAAGGCATTAAAGCTTATCATCAAGGTGAAAAATACGCTCAGAAGGAACCATACTTTCCAAAGCCTGAAGAACTTGAACTTAAATAGCAATAGCACGATGGCAGTAGCAAGAAGTATGAATATCACCATTGGGATGAAAGTGAAATCCTTTTGTTCTTCTGTAACTTGAGGTCTCTCGATATTCATGGGCAGCTCTGGATCAGCCATGTAAGATTTAGTAATAGCCAAACCAACAAACTGTGCCACAAAGAACAAGGCAAGAACAATCAAGATTGCCTTAAGATTATGTTTCATAAGAAAATAAAAGAATCATAAGTTTAAATGTTTAACTCATCGTGACAAGCACTACGCCAACAAGAATCACAAAGATGCTAATCCATCTTTTCTTTGAGACCTTCTCCTTGAAGAACAACTTTGAAAAAAAAGCTACCAATACAAAATTCACGCTGACAAGAGGATAGGCATAACTCAGGTCTATCTTTGAAAGCACGAAGATCCATATGAAAAATGATAATAGGTAAAGCACAACTCCTGAAAATACAAAGACATTGAAATATATCTTTAATATTTCCTTATGCAGGGTTTTTAATGAAAGTTTCACCTGCCCATGCTTTTTCATCCCTCTTTTCATTATGAGCTGGGCAAAAACTCCCATCAATATTCCTATGAACAGCCATATCTTATAATCCATGTTAACTCCTTGACATCATAACTACTCCCAATGATATTGTTATGATGCCTATTATTCTTAGCGGTGTCATGCTCTCATTAAAGAAAACCCATGAGAACAATGCTACCAATGCATAACCTGCACCTAAAAGAGGATATGCATAACTTAACTCTGATTCAGATATCGCAACAAGCCACAACAAAGAGCTTGAAGCAAACAACAAAAACCCAATCATGACAAAAGGATTAAGAAAAACTGAAAGCAATTTTACAACAAGATTTGAAAAAGTGAAAGCTAAAGGCCCGATTTGGTTCATGCCATGTTTCAGCAATAATTGCCCGGTACCTACTGCCAACACAGAAAGCAAAACAGTCTTAGTCTTTTTCATTCACTAAGGCATTTAATTTTGATATTTATAAAGAT